>JAJCYI010000047.1 GCA_029263015.1 Saprospiraceae bacterium
TTCCGTTTTTATCGGCTGCTTTTTCCATATAGCTGCGTTAATAAAAAGTTCACGTAGCCAGGCTATGCTCACTTTTTTTGCCTTGCTGTACGAAAAAATCAACTCGCTAAAATTCGGAAATTATTTAATCTCGACTACTTATTTAGTTCTTTTCACTTATTATGTCAGCGGTCTTTTTTTTATCATGCCTCCTTTTGCATCTTTTATACTATGCATTATTATAAATGCATCTTTATCAATTTTATCTATTTCTGTGTGTAATCTTGACAATTCCAGCCTTGTTATCAAGGTATAAATAATTTCAATTTTCTTTAAAGGTTCACCTCGTTCGCCATACCCTCCTTTACCGGAATATATGGTACAGCCCCTTCCCATTTTTTCGATTATTGCCAATCTGATTTTTTCATTTTTATCAGATATTATTGTTACACCTAAGTATTCTTCTATTCCAGAAACAACAAAATCAACCGTTTTCGATGCTGCGATATATGTCAACATTGCATACAATGAAATTTCAATGGTAAATACATATACCGCAACTCCAAAAATGAGAATATTAAAAATCAGGATCAAGTCTCCAATTGTCAATGAAGTTTTTCGGCTTAAGAAAACCGCCAACACCTCTGTTCCGTCAATAACGGAGCCGCCACGAATTGCTAATCCAATACCCAACCCTAAAAAGAAACCACCAAAAACTGCAATAAGTAATTTGTCATCGGTGATAATGGGAAACGGCACAAAATGAACTGTAACAGCAAGTAATAAGATTGCGACAATGCTTCTCAAAGCAAATTGACGACTGATGGTAGTAAATCCGATAATTAAAAATGGCAGGTTTACTGCAACTATCAATATTGATAAGGGGGTTTTGGTCAGTTCAGCTATAATTAAAGAGATCCCCATTGCTCCTCCGTCTATAAACATATTTGGCAGCAAAAAACCATTTAATCCAAACCCTGCTGAAAACACACCTAATACAATCAAAAAGCTGTCGTGTATTATATGTGTACGTTCAATTTTAGCATCTGATATTTTTTTTTCAAGCTGCTTCGAAGGAAGTTTTTTATTTTCAAAATTTTGCTTTAGCATATATTGAAGGTATTGAATTTGTATTATTTGTAATTTACGTTTCAATTAAAAAGGGCTCTTTTATAAAGCCACTGGGAGCTTTATCAAAGAACATTAAAATGAACCATAGCAAAGCTACGGTTCATTTTTTAAATGCCTTTAAAAAAGTAAATTCTGCGGAATATTTTGGAGAAACTATGGGAATGCCAAGACTCAGAATGAGCAACTTGCTCCTCATAACTCACAGACAGGAATAGGGCGCGGGAATTCCAGAAACCCATTGACACAAATCCACAGTGACCAAATATATAAGTGCCGGATCATAAATAAGTATAGGCAAAATTAAGGAACGAAGGATAATTAAAACGCACAACTAATCTTTGAGCTGTCGATTTATTTTGAGGGTATATACTTTTACCATCCTAAAAAACAGCCACCAGTCCAAACCCCAACCAGTCGCCCCGATGAATTGCTCCAACCAAACTCTGTGAATAATAATTATTCACCGTTGCACCGTCACCAGCATCGCCAGAATCAGCATCGCGCAGAGTATAGTGCAGGGAAAGTTTAAGGTCGGGATTGAAATATAGGTTGAATCCGAAGTCGATTATTTGTTCTTCTCCGGCAAGGGATTTCACGCTGATAGCATCGGCTTGTTCTCTCGCAGTTGTTTCACCGTTGAACTTGACATACATGGCCAATGGTTCGAGGATATATCCATTTTTCAATTGAACATTATAACCCAACCGAACATAGCCCGTGTTGGACGAAACCATATATTCCCGGACAGAATTAACATCATCCAGCTCGCTTCCTTCCCGCCACAAATAAGTCCATTCGCCATCAAAATTCAGGTTGCCAAAATTTAAAAGGAAATCAAACCCAGCAGCAGTGTTAGATAGGAACAGGTCCGTCTCCCCCTGGGTGGCGCCAGCCGCTGCAACAGTCAAGCCTTTGCGTTTACCAAAATAATTTACCTTGTGCCCGGTCGTATATTTTTTTGATTCTGGATCGCCAATGTAAGCGGCCAACCGCCCGGTCAGAAGCGGTGAATATTCTTTTCCAACCGAATTACCTAAATAACTTTCGAACACTGGGTTAAAAATACCCAAGTCATACCCCCAATGGAGCTTACTGTTTTCTGACAAAAACAGCCCCCCGATATTGACCCCAAGTGCCCGGCCCGGCCCAGTCCCTACCAAATGGCGACGCAGGTAGTTTTGGGACATGGATTTTTCCATGGAAGTACTGCGCATCGCGGAGGTGATGCTTTCCCTTCCGATTTGTGGGGAAAGATAACCAACCACTGCGTTCAACTTTTCACTGCCCGAAGTCATCCGCCATTGGACATATGCATTCCAAAGACGGAAGATAGGAGAAGCCCCATTGTTCGCTCCTGCCTCCGTTCCGGCGAGCACATCCCTCCCCACCAAATCCAAAGAAGCCGTCAGGTTAAATTTCAGATTCTTATAAGGCTGGCCTGTAAGGCCAAATCGGGTCCGTCTCAGTTGGAAATTCAAGCGGTCATCTACCGATTCATATTCACCTGTAGTTTCATTAAAAACCTCTTCGCCCATCGTGTAACTGCTCCACAACTGCACGCCTATTGACGGCTTTATCTGGAAACCCTCCAGCTTTTCCTGCCAACTGGACGGTTGTTCCTGCTGCGCAAACACAAAAAATGGGAGGTATAAAAGTAGGACTGAAAGACCAGGGTTCTTTTTCATTGTTCTTGATTTTCAAAATCAATGAGGGAGTTTGTGCCGTATCACGCCATAAGTAAAAGTGCCGACAGTTGCACTAAAAAGTACCAGTGCAAAAATCCAAAACCCATGTCCCAACATCACAAACATTGGCCCAGGGCAAGCTCCCATGAGCGCCCAGCCCATGCCAAATATACTGCCGGCCAACAAATGGCGGGTGATGTTCAAATTCATCGGGGTATAGCTTACGAAGGTGTCGCGCAGTGTTTTCACCTTTGTTTTTTTCATCAGGGCAATAACGAGAACACCCAGCCCTGTGGCCGTTCCTATTATGCCATACATGTGAAAACTTTCAAAACGGAACATTTCGTGGATACGGAACCAAGAAATGGCCTCTGACTTGGACATGATGATGCCGAAAAATATGCCGGCTATTAAAAAACGGAATAGTTTCATATTTATATTGTTTGTTCTTTTTTTGATGCTGCGTAGAAAGATGACACCTTTCGGAAAAGGATCACCTTTGGTCAGTCAAATAATTATTTACCCGAAAAAGAGTGGCATCAATAGCCAGGTCATGGTCAGCCCGCCGATAAAAAAGCCAATGACCGTAATCAACGACGGCAACTGCATGTGGGATAGGCCAGAAATGGCATGCCCCGAAGTACAGCCATCGCCATAGCGGGCACCAAAACCGACCAGAAAACCGCCGACGATTGCGAGGAGGACACCTTTTATATTTCCAAAATTAAAAATGCTGTCAGGCAGCAGCCCACCACCCTGTGGATAAGCAATCCCAAAATCTTGTTTCAAGTGATTGATCGTGGCATCGGAAATGGCGACTGCTTCAGGGCTGGATAAAAAGTTGGCTGCTATATAGCCGCCACCAATGGTGCCGGCCACAAAGGCAAGACGCCAGTATTCCGTTTTTAGGTCAAAATTGAAAAACTCATACTTCTTGCCAGCTCCCGCCATATTGCAGAAACTCTTGAATGCTGTGGACATACCAAAACTGCGTCCCATCCACGTCATTACATAGAGGATGCCGGCGATGGCCACTCCTGATATTGCCCAATGCCAGGGTTGACTGACGAAATCAATCCACGCCTGTGGGTTTGTCATTAATTCCATTATATTGTTCGATTTAAGATTTAATTTGGTTTATCGATTTACAAGGTATAAAGGTCATTCCAATAGACCGAATCACCTTAAACCGGCAGGCCAATTCCCTGCCCTACAACTTATTATTGACAGCTTGGTTGATGACTTGGGTGAGGGCATTGGCAGACTGCATGCCCGACTGGCGCCACTTGGCTTCGCCATTTTGGAAAAGGATGAAGGTTGGCACACCCCTGATACCCAGTTTACCTGCGATGGCAGCATTCTTGTCCACATCAATTTTTATGATGGAAGCCTCTTCGCCAATGCCAGCAGCTACTTCTTTCAAAATAGGGGCCATCGCTTTGCACGGGCCACACCATTCTGCGGAAAAATCAACCAATACTGGCTTGTCCCCGTTTATCAAATCATTGAAGGATATTTTCTTTTTCATCTGTTAATTAGTTATAGTTTTAGCGGTACAGAAGAAACTTACCATTGATTATTTAATCATGGACGTTTCATTTCTTTTGGGTGCATTTCAAAATGTCGGTGGAGATGTAGATGTAGTGCGGATTTCCCAATCCGCACCGCTATGGCCGGATTAGGAAATCCGGCCTACCTTCGAATCGGCATTTTGAAATGCACCCTTTCTTTTTTTACAATTGTAATTATGCCCAGCCGGATCAATAATAACCAGGGCAATCCGTGAAAGAACAAATCAAACCAATCCGTCAATTGCATGCCGTTTGCCCCGCCCATTACCCAACGGATTTTTCCAAAAATATGGGGAGCTGGGAAAAAAGGGGCCAACCCAAGTGTGAGGCAGGCAACAAGCACGAATTTCCAGTCATTGATAGATTTGATCATCTTGTTTTTTAATTTTCAGGAGTCAGGGGTCAGGGGCAGGGCTGTTAAGTGCTAAGGGTTTTAATGTAAAATGATAAATAATAAATGTAAAAATCAGACACGCGTATCTACCTGATGGCGAGTATTTTACGTGCAGGCCATTTTTAAATTTTAAAACGAGAACTTAACAGCCCTGGGGTCAGGGGGTCAGATGAAATTCAAATATTTTATTCAAAAAGGCTGGCATAAGGAATGATGAAAAAATAAATTTACAATTTAGACCAATCCAATCTGACTCTTAACTCTTGACTAATTGGGGGCAAAGGTACAAGGGGATGCAAGGATTGGTCAGTGATACGAATCACAGTAAAGCCTGCCAGCAAATCTGACTTTTGCCTCAAAACATATTATCACATGATTGAAAACAAAACCAATGCTACCTCAGAGAAAACCACAAAGCTGCCAGCCTCTTTGCAGTATATTGCCAATGCACTGGAAGATGAGAAGGAACTGAGGCCATCCAAAGTGAGCCGGATCATCCAGGAGGCAGCTGTCCAGCCAAATGACCTTGAGCCTTGGGCAGACTTCGACCACTCTCCAACTGATAGTTATGGTAGAAAAATGGCTTTCAAAGGAGGACATTTTGAAATCATGGTGATGTCCTGGCGGCCTGGTGACTTTTCGGCCATACATGACCACGGCCATACCCAATGGGGCGCTGTGCAGATATTCGGCCCAGCGGAACACGCTACTTTCCGCGTTGAAGACGGGTTCATTTCAACCTTGGCTCGTTGGACGGTTAACCCTGGTGATATTGTCGGCGTCGGCCATTCGTTGGTACATCAGATGGGCAACCCCACCTCGGATACATTTTTTCTTAGCCTCCATGTTTATGGCGATGTTCAAGATATAGAAAATGTGACTGGAGATGCCAGGGTTTTTGATCTGGAAAACAATACCATTCAGCGAGTGGACGGTGGTGTGTTTTTTGCTTTGCCCCCAGAAGCCGTTAAGAGGACGGAACCTGGGCCAATGGCTGATTTCCCTACCCGACTGAGACATATGATCGAACTGACCCGCCGATTGCAAAAAATAGAAAACAAGGAAGGCAGCACCAACATCAAAGAACTCGAGGCTGTGATAAAAGACACCTTTTCTATTGGCCACCGTTCAAAGTTACTGCGCTGTCTTGAGATGAATACAGACGAAAACGGCCACCAAAACAATTCAATCTATTGGCGGGCACTCAATCGGGAAATGCAGGAAGCCGCTAAACTGCAGAACGCACTGAAGGGCCAACAACGGGCAGCCGATCATTTCCACAAATACGCCGAACTGTATGATGAGTTGATCTGCCAGCCCTGCCTCGACGATTTTATGCAGAATTACCTTTTGGTTTTTGCAAAAAAATACAAAGTAGGGTTTCCCGACAAAACGGTTATCTCCCTCGGATGCGGCACGGCCTTGGTTGAAAAATTCATGATTGATGAACTGGGCATAGCCTATGATAATATGTATGGCATCGACATCAGTGAATCAATGGTACAAGAAGCAAAAAGGCGCATCCAAGCTGACGTTGGCGACGTGCTTTCTCTCGACCCCAGCATCCGCATGTGGGACTTGGCATTCTGCGGCTTGAACGTTTTCCATTATCTCGATCATGCCCGCCTCGAAGAAGCCATCCAAAAGACCGCGGCCATCATCAAACCAAGCGGTTATTTCATTGGTGACTTCATCACGCCCGACCATATTCGGTGGTATCCCAACGTCGTCTATTCTGCCAATAAAAATGTGGCTTCATTGCGGACACCCCAACTGATAGAAGAAGATGGCTGTATGTTCCAAGAAAGTGAGATCACCAATATTGGTTTTCTCGACGGAGAAATGGAAGTTTCTTATGCCGGGAAACACAAACGCTTCCTCCCGCCAGTAAACCGCATCCGTACTTATTTTGAAAAGGCATTCGGCGGCAAAATCGATCTGTACGATGCCAAAAGCTTAGAGGCTATTCCAGAATGGGCAGACAGCTGTAAGTCAACACGATATGTGGTGGTTGCACAGAAGGAATTAGGATAAGGAGGGTGTATTTCAAAATGTCGGTGGAAACGTAGGCCGGATTTCCCAATCCGCCCTGTTTACAGCCGGATTAGGAAATCCGGCCTACCTTCTTACCGGCATTTTGAAATGCATCCGATAAGGATCGTTTAGTCAACCGTGAATTGTATTTAAACTTGACCAATTTTGAGTAGTAATTATTATTCCATAAATAAGTCCGACAACCCCTCCTATCATTCCTCCCAAAATCGACCCTCCAACCCATGCGTATCCAACTCTATCGACGAGTTCTTTTGGAACATCAATGATGATTTCATTATAAATTCTTGGCAAGCATAAAGCAAAAATAAATTTAAATTTATTGAATAGTAGAGTTTTTGCGTCAGTTTTTAGATTAAATTACAAACAAGTAAGTGCTGATAATCAATCAGTTATGACGAAACAAGTCTAATAAACAACTTGCTGGTGCAGTATTGGCGCTGCGCTAGCGATGCAGCGATTATTTTTAAATTTATCATTTTACATTACCGCCTCGCATACACCTCAAAATATTTACACTCCTCGATGATCCATTCATAAAAATCCGTCTCCGAATATTCTTCTTTCAGCCGACTAAAATTGACCAAGTATTCCTCTGACATTTGAGGAATGTTATTGCAGCAAGGTGCAGGTCGATATTGATCGCTGACAAAAAACAGTTTTTGTTCACAACGAGCGGCCTGAAAAGAAGCTTTTGCTTTCAACCGATCTGTCTTGGCCATAAACCGTGTTTTTTCAAAAAAGAACAATGCCCGTGAGACATCGACCATCTCCCGATTGCCAAGTGGGTACTGCCAATAATCATAAACACCCCGCTTGTTTTTGTGCAGGTTAGCCCAAGTAGTCCCACTGCGGAAGTAGTCCATCGCCTGCCACTCATAGCCAAAGTAACTCATATTGTAATAGGCCAGCCCCAGTTTGTAATAATACGTGGAGGCTTTTTCCGGTTCCGCCTTCGCTCGGAACTCCAGGTCGAGCAGCGTCTGGATCAACTCGCCACGGTTGAGGTTGATGGATTTGGTGAGGCTGTCCCGCTCCACATTGACATGCACCTGATCGTGGAAGTTTTCAATAAAAGGATTGAATTCGCCATACTTGGCCCATTCCGTGGCGGGGATGCGTTTGTACGCCTGCAAGGCTGCCTCCAATTGCCCCTCTCCCATCAGGTAAACAGCCTTCATGTCGAGCAGGTCACTGGTAGAAAACTGCTCGGTCAGCAAGCGCTCGAAATTTGTCTGGTCACTTTTCAGCATTATGGCAATCAGCTCGTCCACCATTTCGGGCACGGGGTTGGGCTTCAGGTCAGCGAGCGTGGCATGGCACAAAAGCGCCTTGCTATCCTGTCCAGCCTGCTCGTACAGCCAGCGCATTTTATCGCGGAGATAATCCTGGAAACTCGAATACTTGCGGTAAAGCTTGTCTTCCTTGATAATCTGATAAGCAACTTCTTCAACATTTGGCGTCGGCTTTTTGAACTCGGCAATTTCCATGGCCAATAAAAATACTTCCAACTGCTCTTTCAAAAGCTTGTCTTCTACCTGCCTGGAAGCCACCGTGAACGTTTTATCAGCTGCATAAAAATCGCCAGCCAAGAACTCCAAATAGCCTTCGGCAATCAGCCATAGGTTAGGATGTTGCACTTTCTCTTCTTCTCTACATTTTCGTGCAAATGATTGCAAATCAACTACATAAGCACCCGTGTTCTTTAATGGAATATTATAGCGGCGTTTATTTTCAACCCTTTTACTGTTGAATTTTAGCCCCAACAACTGCCGCTCCATTTTACGGATTTCCTGCACCAACAAACCTTCCAATTGTGGGTTCAAAGGATCGAGCCGGTAAATGGCTTCCATCTCTTCCACGGCATTGCTTTTGGGGCTGGAAGCGCGGATAGCGTACAGCATGGCCCGCTCCTCGTCCGACTCGCAGAGTTTCAGGCATTCCGCCCATTCCTTATCAGTCCGAATCTTAAAACTCTGGTAAGCGGAAAGACGGCGGCCAGGGCAGTAACGGAAAATTTTGGCATATAAATAAGAGGCCTCCGCCCGCCTGCCAAGCCCTATCAACGCCCCTGCCCGGTGACCCTCGATCCACCAGGGGATAATGCTATCTTCATAGCGGCTCTCGTGGCGGTCAATCTTCGGGACGAGTTTTTCGTAAAGTTCCAATGCTTGTTCATACAGCCCCGCATAATGTGCCAATCGGACGATCTGGTAGGCGTACCGCAACTTCATGTAGTGTGACTTATTGCGTTTAGACTGCCGCTGCCCTTCCTTTATCAGTTCTTTCATGGCAGCTACATCCCGCTTGGGGGCTTGCCAATTATCGCCAGCGGTCACGTGCGGTTCGCACTGTTTTGCAAATACTAAGTACTCAACCGTTTCCGTGCATTTATTTTCCCAAACGTACTCAGCAAACGTATTGCCCTGCAAGCGGTAGGGCACAGGCAGGGACTTGCTCTGGGTGTTCGTAATCAGCAGTTCCAGGTCGGTGATGCCAGCTTTATAGATGATAAAGGCGAGGTCGGCTTCTTTCACCAGCCCACAAAAACGATCCTGCCATTCTGCGAGGTTTTCATTGATATTGAGGGAGTCTTTTTGCGCAAAATGAGTCTGGTACATTTGCTCAAAAGTGCCCGTGATCAGGTCTGCCGTTTCCCCTTCTTCTTTGGTCAAAATTTGTTGGTTGAGGAAAGTGTAGCCGTGGAAGCTGAGGGGTTGCGGGCCGCAGGCATCTGAAATGCCCGCTGGGGCCAGCAATAAAAAAATAGCCAAGACGCTCCTCATCGTTTTTTGTAAAAAAGGGTTGCACATATTTTATGTTTTCAAAAAAAGAAGGCGATGGTGTAACAATATCAGCGAATATAATGGATTGAGTTGGCAAAAGTTAAAATTAATTCTTTTAGCTTTCCATGACAAGCCTTTAAGAGAAATTACCCTAACAGCAATAATCGGCAGGCAGGTGGTACAGTTAAGCATTATTAGTTCAAATGGAAAAACGATTTAGGACACCCCAGGTTTGGACAGAGAATCTACTTTTTCAACCTTTGGTCTGACAGTAAAAATTATGGCTCTTTGACAAATCCCGTGAAAATGTTCAAATCAAATTGAAATAGGGAAGCAAAAAATCAAAATCACAGGATTAGTCAAAGACTAAAATTAGAAACGAAGTGGCTGAATACCTTTGATCGACAATACTAAACAACCGGGCATGCCCAGTTGCCCTTAATTGCTTAATATTATGCCATGAAAACTTTTTTTACGGTCTGTTCTTTCATTGTGTTTTCACAATTGTTTGCCCAGGTCACTTTCAACAAGAGGGTACATTTTGGCTTTCCGGTCGCCACGCTCACCAGTATTATACCCACCGACAGCTGCTATTACGGAGTAGGTATCCTGGCCGATTCAATCCCGCCGTATAAGACCAGCAATATTTTTGCAAAATTTGACCTGCAAGGGGCAGTCCAATACACCAGCGTGCTCAAGAGCATGGTGAAAACATACGAGACATGGCAAAATTCTTTGATTTTCATTAATGATACCACATTGGCAGTGGCAGGGGAATCGGTCGAGGCAACTGGAAGGACGATATTGATCCATTACAACATAAAGGGCGACACCTTGTCCACCCGTGAATACCCAAACCCCTTCCACCCGGCCTTTTCTTTCATGCAGCCCCGTGGGGGGCTGGGGCTGCTGCCCGACGGAGGGTTCATCATCTCCAACTGGATAGACCATGGGGACCCCTTCGTTGACCCGAACTCGGAGGTTTACGTACTCAGGACGGACAGCCTAGGCCAGGTGCAGTGGGACACCGTTTTCGAGGACCCGACGTGGGACCGCCCCACCTCGCTCGTTGTTGACGGGGAGGGCAACACCATCCTCGGTTGGGTCAGTTCGAACACCAACACGGCCTGGACGGGGCTGGAATCGCGGGCGAGGCTCGCCAAGGTCGATCCCTCGGGCAGTGTCCTCTGGGAATACACCACCCCAGAAAGCGACGGCCTGCGCGACGCCCCCAACGACATGGTGCTGCTTGACGACGGCAGCCTGGTCATTGCCTCTGGGGCGGGCACGGAACTGGAGCACCCTGCAGGGAACAGGATCAAATTTGAAAAACTCCTTTTCAAACTTTCGCCCGACCATGATATCGAATGGGAAATCGAGTTTCCTGATGTTGAATTGAACGGGTCGGCAAGGCTTACAAATGTGATCGAGGTTTCCGATGGCAGTGGGTTCGTTACTGCAGGAATGGAAGGGGAGGACCTGCCCGGCAACGATACTTATGCTGTACGGGGCTGGCTGGCCAAAGTCTCCCCAAACGGCACCCACCTCTGGACGAGGCGCTATGTGGGGATTGACAATGATAAGCCCAGGCACGAGGTATATGATTTGAAAGAATGCCCTGACGGTGGGATCATATTGGTGGGCGAGTCAAGGGACGGCACATTTGAGACCTCCCCCTCGCAGCAGGCCTGGCTGTTAAAGCTGGACGAGCACGGCTGCCTCGTGCCCGGCTGCCACCTGGTGGACGGTGTGGGCGGTGTGGAAAACCCGGCGGTAGAATTGGCGGTTTTCCCAAATCCGGCCAGGGATTACTTGAATTTCCAACTCAAGGGCAAAGGGAATATCATGGGAGGACAGTTCCAGGTCGTTGATGCCAGGGGCAGGACAATAAAACGGTTTCCAATGGGTAGATATGCCCGTGATACTTTTATCATGCCAGTGTGGGACTGGGCTACGGGAGTTTATTTTTTACAGTATCTGGATGGGAATAGCAACGTGATTGCTTTGGAAAAATTTATCATCTCGCAATGATTGAATTGCAAAGAAATTTTACAGATGGTGCGGGATATGTCTGGTTCCCGCTTTCACAAGCGCTGATGAGTCAGCAAAGTAAACAACCATATTTACCAGCCAAATTTAAAGTTTGCCTTTAAATTTGGCTGGTATTTTATTAACAAACAGAAAGAAGCGCACCCGAAGCTTAGGATGCACGAAACTCACCTCGCCTGCCGGGAGGCAGGAAACCTCTCCAGCACCTTTCTAAAATCTTCATATTGAAACGATTTCAGCGTCGTCGTATCTAGATGGTAGAAGGTGATGCTGGTTTCCACATTTTGAGATTTGTCAAATCTTTGGGACACCATTGTCCCAGCGTTTTCTAACAACTCTGGGTTAATTCCTTCCAGTCGAATCAAATCCCCTTCGTACAAATAATAACCTGCAAGGTAAGTGCTTCTCTGCACCTTATATCTATTGGTTGCCAATTTCGCAAAACGAGCAGTGTCCTGCAAATCCATTTCACCCAGATCATTGATGAGGGAGACGAGTTCTCCCTGTCGGAAAATGACGCCCCATTTAAAAATAGGCAAGGCGAGGTCGAGGGGGATTGGGTAATGGTGAGTGGTGAATGGTGAATGGTGAATGGGGGGTAGGTATTTTTCAGCGATGGATAGATCTAAAATGGAGTTTTCGGTTTCCCAATTGTCCAGGTCGCCCATATTGTAAAACATGAGCATGCCACTGTCCACAGGAGGGATGCCTGTTTGCTCGGGATATTTGAGCTGGTGGAGACGGATGGTGGCACTGAGTGTTGAGTGCTGAGTGTTGAGTGTTGAGTTGAAAACATCCAGGAAATAAAAATAATTATCGCGGGTGCTTTTTGTCCAATCGCAGTCGAATTGGTATTCCGACGGAGGACGGTAGAGTGCATTTATTTTATTAAAAATATTTTCGGCGAGGGTCTCGATTTGTTTTTTGGAAATACTTTTAAACGTGCGGTTGGTGATGAACACGGTGGGTACAATGTCGAGTCCATTTAGCAAGTGGGTGTCTATCTGCACCAGGGCATGGGGAACAGGTTGATCGTTTCCATCAAGATCAATGTCGAAGAATTTTACGTACAATTTTTTGACGTTCAGGGAATCTAACAAACTTCGTTCTGATGGAGTGATTTGGAGGTGGGTCTGCCAATGGTAAAAGGCAGGAACAGCTTTGGTTTGTGGCAAGTCGTTTTTACAACCTGTCAGCAGGTAAAAAGTGAAAAGTGAAAAGTGAAAAAAAATCCTCATGCTTAACAAATAAACGAGACCTTTACCAAAAACCAAAACTGGACAAACTTATGGGAAAATTCAAATACCAAGAATTGCTCGATACATTGAATGTGCCCTGTCCGCCCACCTCGTATGAAGAACGGGAAACAATTGCTTTCAGATGGGTGTTTAAGCCTATCTCAGAAAATGAAAGTTTTCTTCCACAGTACCTTAAAAACAAAGAGCGGCATTTAGAGGCTGAAAGCATGACCAAATGCCTTGCCATGGGCTTGTCTTTTTTCATTACAGAAAAAACAGCACGTGCCAAATACATGCATTTTACCGAAAGGTCAAAAAAACTCGCCAAGTCTTTAGGCACCCATTTGGCATCGGGAATCTTCCAAAAGGAAATGGGTGTAAATAATCTGGCCAACGAGGAAGGTCACTTTACCTTTCACCCTTATAAGTAGGTGAACTCAAATAATCGACACTTTTGGCGGCCTCTTTTTCCGCCATACTTTGTTAAAAAAAAATGACCGTAGCTATGGCTATGCTAATTTTTTTTGCCTTGTCTGACGAAAAAACCTGCCTGCCGGTAGGCAG
>JAJCYI010000048.1 GCA_029263015.1 Saprospiraceae bacterium
GGCAAAACAGGGATACGAATTGAACAAGATTAAAGCTAAGTTAAAGGATACTTCAGAATGCTGGATAGGAGCCGTCCTTTTTATCACTAACCTGGTCAGATTCGCTGAAATCCAAAACTTCCTTTTCTGAGGAAACCCTACATAGCTTTTATTGTCCCCTACCCATTTAATGTTATCCAATAAGACATCGGCGCAGAAATAGCCCAAAGTGCCAACCACCCCAACCCACAGGGCATTGCTGATTGCGCTTAAGATTCCAAATTTTTTCAACGAAACATTGCTGATGCCAGCCAGCAAAACAATGATAGTCGCAAAGCCGTACATCAACCTATAACCGCTCAAAACTAGGGTCGGGTTCTTTTCCATCAAACTGCCGATCTTGCTGATTTTGGCCTTTAGTTTTGGCTTTTTTTCAATAAGCCCCTGTCCTTGTTTGCGCGCCACCAAGAAGGTGGCCCAGTCCCCGTGCATAAGCCCCTGCCCATGCGGCGGCCAATGCGCCGTACAGCTTCATATAGCCCATTTTTGCGGCGACGACAGAAGTCGTCAAAAAGATTTCGCCTTCGATGAAAGTGCCGATGAAGGAAGCAATATAACCGCAGGTTTGGAAGAGTTCCTCCATTAATCAGTAATTAAATGCACCTGGTCAATAGCTGGATTTTCGATCATTTGCTCCTCACCAGAAGGATATTTGATCTTAATGGATTTTACGCTTTCAGAAGTGCCGAGGCCGAAGGTCAACGTGCATGTTTGGTCGCTTGCCAAGCCTTCTCCTATCACATATACATCTGACAAAATTTTGCCGTCGGCTGTCTGTACCTGAACGGATGTTCCGGCATATTCAGCGGTCTCTGGAAAACGGACGGCAAGGTAGTGGTGCGGCCCGCCATTGTTAATCAGCGCTTTCATTTTTCCATCCAAATTGGTGTAGATCAAGTCGGGGTAGCCATCTTGGTTGAAGTCAGAAGTAAGCGGAGTGATGGCGAAATTTTTATTGATGGCGCCAGCCTGGTCTTCCACCGCTGCAAAAGTGCCATCAGGCTGCTGTAACAAGAAGCGGCAGGGCAGTTTGAACAACTTGTGAGGTGGGAAATCGACGTAATTTTCGGCGACTACCAAGTCCTGCAGTCCATCCAAGTTGAAGTCTTGAAAAACAGCGCCCCATGAAAATTCAAAGTTAGCCACGTTGGCATCTTTGGCAACGTCAGTAAACTGGAAATCGCCGTCGTTTCGGAACAGAATCCAATCGCCCACAAATACATCACCCTCCGCCAAATCGCCCTTCGCCATAAATTCGGGAACGGAAGTTCCGGTATTTGAAAAGAAAAAATCTACCCGTCCGTCATTATTGTAATCGCCGACGGCAATGCCCATTGGATAGGCATATTTCCCTGTGAGGGGGTTGGGCATCATTTTGAATTGGCTGCCCTCCATATTTTTGTAAGTCCTCGCTTCACCTGTGTCGTAAGCCACCACCAAATCCAAAAAACCATCGTTGTCAATATCTGCAAAAATGGCCTGGAAAGTATTGTGGACGTATGCCAACCCCGCCTCATTTGTCACGTCTTTAAAGGTGTTGTCGCCATTGTTTTGCAGCAGCAAGCTGGAAGCACCATAATTGAAATCCTTGAAAATGGTCTGCCCTTCCATTTTGTCCAATCGGACATAATTGCAAAGGAAAATATCGGCGTGGCCGTCCTTGTTGTAGTCGGCGATGGCGACGGTGGCAGCAGTTGATTTTTCATCGAGTGCCACTTCTATTTTATTTTCTTCAAAAGTGCCGCCCATGTTTTTATACCATAAAACGCCATGGTCGCCAGTGAGTATCAGGTCGGTATTTCCATCTTTGTCGAGATCGAAAGAGGCGGCACCGAAAGTTGTTGTCCCTACTGGTTTGTCGGGGAATCCGACTGCTTTTGAAATGTCCATAAAGCCATTTTCAGTATATTTAAAAATGGCATTTTGTTGGGTCACGCCACCACCCACAAAAACTTCATCCACGCCATCGCTGTCCACATCGATCATGGCAGAGGCCATTAATGGAAGTGATTTGGTATTGTCAAAAACATTGGTGAACGGGAAGTCAATTTCAGTGAAAACAGGGATGGTTTCTTTTGGCACATCGTAATCGCAGCCAGCATGGTTTTTACCAAAATCTTTGTCTGGTATTTCCTCCAATTTACATTCTCCTGCAAACCTTCCCCAAGTTGTTTTTGGATAAGGGTTTTTTGTATCGGTGCTAAAAAAAAGCAGCACTGCTGCAACTGCTAAAAAAACGAGGCCAAGGAGGACGAGTAATATTTTTTTCATTTTAAATAAATGGTGCGAGTGTTTAAAGTAGCACGGATTTCCCAATCCGCCCATGCAGCCGGATTGGGAAATCCGTACTACTTTTTCAAAGCAATCAACGAAGCCGTGAACAGCCCAAAATGAGCCACGTTCATGGCCGTAGGTGCCAGGTATTGCCCGATAGGGCGAACAAAAAAGAACAGCGCAAAGACAATCAATAACAGTAGGATGGGGTTGAAAAAAGCCATCCATTTTGGGTACAATGTCCCACCCTTGACAATGGCCCAGACGAAACAGCCTGAAATCAACAGAACGATCACCCGGAGTATCTTAACGAGGTTCTCCAGGTGCACCTCGTAAGAGGCGATCAGCTTGTCAGCAATATTAGGCACGTCCGCTTCGTGCAGTGTTTGCACCGTCATTCCCAAATGCGCCCTCGACCCGACCCAAATACCGCCAATGACGAAGGCAAAAATGCCAAGCGTCAGCACTGCCGCTGCCAGCTTCTTATCGCCTGGTTTTAGCGCTAGGTACAAATGCCAATAACCAAATATGTAAAAGGGAATAAAAGGGACGAGCAGAAAATGCCCAATAGTCAAATTGTCCGCAGGGACTTTCAGTAAATAACCAAAAGCTATCCCCGAATCAAAACCGCCCGGAGCAAAATGAATGAGGAATTCGCCGACGCCCACCATGATGGAAGCCAACAGGCCGAGGTAGCCGAAGAATTGGATGTTGCTGTTTTTCATGTTTTGAATTTGATCGAAATGGGAAGATAGGTGAAATGGATGAAAGAAGCACAACAAGAATAGTTATACAAAATTGGTAATTTCACGCTTCTCCAAATTTCAGGAAAAAACTATGGCAAAGAAAAATTTTACAATTACTGTTGAAGGAAAGGAAATCCATATTCTTACCATCAAGGAAGATGATTTTTTTTCGCTCACAGATATTGCCAAGAAGTTCAATCGAGAAAACCCCTCCTCCTTAATAGTGAACTGGATGAGAAGCAAAGACACCATTGATTTTCTTGGTGTTTGGGAAAACTCAACAACCCTGATTTTAATCTTATCGAATTCGATAAGATTAAAAGTGAAGCAGGGTTCAACAGGTTTGTACTTTCAGCCAAACGGTGGGTCGGCAGCACTAACAGCATCGGCATCCGATCAAGTGCCGGCAGGTATGGGGGGACTTATGCTCACCGGGACATAGCCTTGGGCTTTTGCTACTGGATCAGCCCCCCATTCCAATTGTACATTCTCAAAGAATTCCAGCGCCTGAAAGAAGAAGAAGCTGCTCAACTAAAAACTGGGTGGGACCTCAACCGCCAACTGGCCAAGACCAATTGGCACATCCACAGCACCGCTGTACGAGAACATCTCGTGCCCATGCTGGACTGGAACACCAAAAAGGAATCTTTCAAACAAGCTTCGGAGGCCGATCTCCTCAATTTGGCAGTTTTCGGGATGACGGCCAAAGAATGGAAACAGATAAACCACAATAAAAAAGGCAATCTCCGAGATAATGCAACTGCCGAACAATTGCTGATACTCTCCAATTTGCAAAGCCTCAATTCAAAGTTAATAGAGTGGGACAGCCCAAAAGGCCAACGCCTTGAAATACTGAACAAAACTGCACGTGAACAAATGGAGATAATACTGAACACAACGGCTTTGGAGAATATCAAAAAGCTCAAATAATTAAGTTCACTCCTCCGGCAAGCCCCAAAGCCCCGGCGATGCCACTTCTAAACAATTGCCAGTAGGGTCGCGGAAGTAAATGGATTTGTCCCCACTCCGCCAAGTGACTTCCGATTCAATGACCACTCCTTTTTCAAGCAGCCATTCCCGCCATGCTGGTATTTCTGAATCTTTTATTTTAAAACAAATATGCCCCTCTCCTTTTGAGCCATGGGGAGGAATGGAGTCGCCGTTGTATTCTATCTTTTGCACACTGCTTTTTTCTGGGTTAAATATCAAAAGCACGCCTGCCCCGCAGCGGTAAAACAGGTAGCGATCTTCCTCCTTGCTGAACGGCTCAAGGCCTAGCACGTTTTTGTAAAACACCTCCATTTCATTGAGATCGGTTGCGTATAGGCAGGTTTCAAGGATGGCTTTTACTTTCATGGCATCTGGATATGTAACCGGAAGTTGTACTTCCGGCATTGTTGGCCCGGAAGTACAACTTCCGGTTACGGGTGGATAAGGGGCCCCCTAGTGGGTTTTGGGCATTTCATTAAATGAAAAAATGTGTACCTTGCAATAGTTTATTTCAAAAGTAAAATGTTGTTATGGAAGTTTTAGAAAAATTGCTGACCTACCAAGCATACCGCAAAATGGAGTTCGATGAGGATGACAACTTCCAGTATGAACTGTTAAATGGCGTACTTATGAAAAAAGGCTCCCCAACCATCCAACACCAACGAATTGCTGGCAATATCTACTTTCTGCTTCGGCTTTTTGTCGAAAAGAAAAAACTTGGCGAAGTTTTTACCACCCCGCTCAATGTGGTGCTCGACGAACACAACGCCCCGCAGCCCGACATCATTTTTATTGGCAATGACAAAAAACTTATCCTAAATGAAAACGAACAAGTAATCATAGGCATTCCCGACATTGTGGTTGAAGTACTTTCCCCTGGTTCTGTCAGAAGGGATCGTATAGACAAGAAAGCCATTTATGAAAAAGCAGGAGTACCCGAATACTGGATCGTTGACCCCAACTACAAAAACGTCGAGATTTACCACTTAAAGGAAGGCCGTTACGACCTGTTCGGTTTTGTTGAAGAAACAGGAATTGTCAAATCTTCCGTTTTAAAAGATTTCGAACTGGCCCTCAGCCAAATCTTCTAATCAATCCTTCACAAATTTTGTCCGGTACCGCCTTCCATCATTTTCCATCATTAAAATGTACAGCCCCGGTGTGAGCTGTCCAACCTCCAATTGATTGCCGATAACTTCTTTTTCCTGTAAAACGGGCTTGCCAGTCAAATCGAATATTTGTACTTTCATCCGTCCAAACATTTCCTGTGAGAAATCAACTCGCAGGGTGTTGCTTGCGGGGTTCGGGAAGGTAGAGATACCTATACCTTCAATTCGCTCAAAATTAGAAGTGAACATATCCTCGCATGGCCCACCAGATACTTGAAAATAGGGGATTTGGTGATCTTTATACCAGCGGAGGTGATACCCTTCGCCATCAAAGGCTGGTGCATACCATGAATCTATAAACCCCAGCGCTGCCCCTGCCCGATCAAGCAAAACAGTTTTTTGAGGCCAGCCAGACCAAGTGATCCCATATTTTTTTATCTCTGCATTCCCAAAATTTATGGTTTCCACATTCTGAACCATAATTAAGCCACCATCATAAAACTCAACAGTCTCTCCAATATTTACATTATTTCGGAAACTGTAAGTGAACTGATTGTTCCATGAAGTAAACCTATAAATTGAGTCAGCAGACTGGTAAGTATAATAGGTATGATAAGCCGTATCAAAAGATTCATAGACCCACATGGCCTCCAATACCTTCACAGGTTTTGTCTGAATCGTTGTATCTCCAACATATTTTAAAAGTAAATAACCTTTAATGGGAACGGCCCCTCCATCAACATGATAACACCACTCCGCCCCCACCGGCGCAAATTCCACCTGCCCCACGCTGTAATTCTGAAAAAAGAAAACAGCAAATACAAGCGATAAATTTTTCATAGCTAAATTTTTCAGTAGTATTAGAAATCACTCCTATCAAAACGTCCCTCCATCCACATCCTTAATAAATTTCAACACCCCTGGAAAATAATGCTCCTGATCGTCCCACATCGCCAGGTGCGAGCCGTCTGGACAATTTAAGTAGCGGCCATGCTGTACCAGGCCGGCCATTTCTTCCATGGCAGCAGGATCCATCGTGTCGTGGGCGGCACCGATCATGAGTGTGGGAATGGTGATGTTTTTCAGCTCGTCCATGATGTCCCAATTGGCGAGGCGGCCACCGGGGACAAATTCGCTCGGCCCCTGCATCAACTCATAAATGTGGCCGTTGACATGTTCCATCGCCCGCTCAAACCCTGCTGGAAAAGGGTTCATGCGGCAGATATGCGAACGGTAGTATTCCTCGACCACAATATTCAAATATTCTGGGTTGGCATAATCTTCTTTATCCTCGTAAAACTTCAAACTATCAATTAACGATGGGCGCATCTTACTGCGTAATTGTGCATTATAAGCTGCATACGCGGGGAAGCTGCCCTGCATATTGCTGACTACCAGCGCTTTAATGTTATCCTGATATTTAAGCGCATATTGCATTCCTAAAATGCCGCCCCAGGAATTACCAATGATATAGCAATTGTCTTTTGTAAGTCCAAGTGCCTGACGCACCTGCTCCACTTCTTCCACAAATCGATCAAGGGTCCACAGGTCGTCGTTGTCGGGTTGGTCAGAAAGGTAAGAACCGAGCTGGTGATAGTAGTACATTTCGTATCCTTCTTGCGGTAAGTAATCGCCAAAGCATTCCATGTATTCGGTCGTCATGGCAGGGCCGCCGTGCAGGAGCAGGACTTTAACCGTCGGGTGGTCGCCCACTTTTTTTGTCCAAACGTGGAAATTGCCCGATGGAGTTTCGATGGGAATCATACGGACGCCCTCTGGAGATTCAATCGAGGATTTACTTGCTGCAACGGCTGTTGTGTCGGTAGCAGTTTGGGGATTTTCATTTCCAGGATCAGATGGTGTATTTTGACAGGCAAAAAATGTGAACGTCAAAAAGAACAATAAGAAGTGGTTGTTGATTTTCATGTATTTGAATTTTGGTGCAAAATAAGAAATGTGTGGGAAACCCACGTTTTGGGATGGTATCGAATGCAGGACGTCACGATTGGCTTTGATATACACGAAAGTCCAAAGGTGCTTATATTCACCCATTTTTAGAGAATGGAAAATAAACAATGAAGATTTTTTTACTACCGGGACTTGGCTTCGATTATCGGATTTTTGGCAATTTGGATTTGAGCCATCTGGATATAGAATACCTGGAGTGGATTGAACCTGAAGACAAGGAAACTTTCTCCAATTACGCTGAAAGGCTGTCTGTCAGAGTAGAGGATAATTCTGAAAAATTAATTTTAATCGGCCATTCTTTGGGCGGAATGCTCTGTCAGGAAATTTCAGTTATAAAAAACATCGAAAAAATTATATTGATCTCAAGCATTAAATCAAGGAAGGAATTGCCATTTCATTTTAGAATTGTTCACCCTTTTTATTTGCATAAATTATTTACCAAAAAGTCAACCATAAATACGCTCAAATATTGGGGCAAAAAGCACGATTACGAAAGTTCTGAAGAACAAGAATTGTTCAAGGACATGATTGGAAATCAATCCGATAAATATTTGCAATGGGCGCTGAGTGAATTGTCAAAATGGCAATCACCGATAATTCCTGCACATACGGACATATTCCAGATTCACGGAAATCAGGACAAAACATTTCCGATAAAACTAATCGACAAACCAAATATTACTGTTGAAAATGCTGGGCACTTTATGATTTACAAACAACCGAAGAAGATAAATGAAATTCTATTGAAAATCATATAAAAAATCTGACAAACTCTTCTCCTTAGATAAATTAAAGAGCCAGCAAATAATGAGTAAGGAACAGGGCATAAATAAATTGAGCTGCATGGTTCAAATTTACACTAGGGTTTGCCCGAACATTGGGTACTGTAGGTACAGGGATTTGGAAATTGGAAATTAAGAAATTCATATTAATGTATAAAATTATACCTGTGAGGATATTTTTTGTCGCGCTCATCGCTCTTACCGTTTCTGCTGACTTACATGCTCAGACAGATAGTGTGGAAATAAATAACAGATCCATTTTAGCGAATATTGATTCGTTAAGGATTGCCCAGATCGAACTTGGTAAAGTTAAGTTCACTCCGTTCATTGCTCCTTCCTATTCACCTGAATTAGAAGTCTTGTTTTCTGCTGGTGGATTATTGACATTTAAAATTCAAAAAGACAACCCTGTGCTCGAACGCTCATCCATTCCTTTTTCAATTGGCTATAGCACGAACGGTTCACTGCAAGCCAGTGCCAAGTTCATTTTATATGGCAAGGATGATAAAATCCGGATTGGTGGCGAATGGTGGCTGAAGAATATGCCGGACAATTATTGGGGAGTTGGATATGACAAGGGCCGACATGTTCCGAAATCGGATTCTACGACCCAGTATCAACGGGATTGGTGGCAGCTTAAGCAAAAAATCATGATCAAGGTAAAGCCAAATTTTTTTATCGGCCCTATCCTTGACATGAGCCGTACTGAGGCAACACAAATGAATCCAACAATGATAAATGACCCAAACATAGTTGAATATGGATCAAAGATTCGAACCTCAGGGATTGGAATAGTTACTGCTTTTGATAGCAGGGATTTGGCAGTTAACGCCTATGAGGGAATTTATCTTGACCTCAGTGCCACTTTTTACGGGAACTATCTGCGAGGCAGTCAAAAATACCAAGTATATGAACTGGATTATCGCCAATATAAGACCTTGGGAAAAGAACGCCGGACCTTAGCCTGGAACTTAAAGACCAGAGCAAGTTTTGGTGCTGTCCCCTGGCCGGAATTATCGCAACTCGGCAATCCTTTTGATTTCAGGGGCTACACCTGGGGCAGGTACCGTGATGAGTCGATGATCATTGGCATGACAGAATACAGGCACATGTTCAACAGGCGGAATCCAAATAAAAAAGGTTCGCTAAATAGCCGTTTTGGATTTACGGCTTGGACCGGTATTGGTTCGGCGGGGACTGATGTTACAGATTTTAAGCACTGGCTGCCAACCTTTGGGATTGGACTCCGCCTTGAAACACAGCAAAGGATGAATGTGAGGATCGATTGGGGCTTGGGGGCTGATTCAAGTTCCTTTTATGTCAATTTTAATGAAGCTTTTTAAAATAAGTAAAAGTTCACGTAGCTATGCTATGCTCACTTTTTTTGCCCTGCTATACAAAAAATCAATTCGCTGAAATTCGGAACTTATCTAATACTACTTAATTGAAGAAGAATAAATTTTCAACCTGGAATCTTTCACCTTTGGTAGGCGGCACTTTCTTCAATCTGGTCAAATTAATATTTCAGCACCGGGTAGATGTAAAATTTTTACCCAGGTTAATACTTCCATTCTTAATAACCCCACTTACTTTCCCACTTAGGTGCTGGGGGCAGATAAGGGACAAATATTTTCATAAACCTGATTTGCCTCTGAAATCTCCACCATTGTTCATCATTGGTCATTGGCGAAGTGGGACTACTCATCTTCATAATATTTTATGCCAAGACTCAAACTCAAGTTTTGTTACGACTTATCAGTCGGTATTTCCGGATTTGCTTGGAGTCCAAATTTTTCTAAAAAAAATAATGGGATCCATGCTTAGTAAAAGAAAATAAATAACTTAGACCAACTCAATAAGCGTGACTTATTATTTTATTCAGATCTTCGTTTCACATGGTCTAAGTTATTGATTTCACTTTTCTTAATGAAACTCGGCCAGGAGATAATATAAGAATGAGTGTTGAAAGTCCTCAGGAAGATGAATTTGCACTTAGCAACCTTAGCCCCTTTAACTATTATCATTTCATGTATTTCCCAAAAGAATACCAATTCTTTTATGATCGATATATAAGGTTTGAAACTCCGCCAGATGTGTTAAATAAGTGGAAGAAAGTCTATCGTCAGTTAATTAATAAAACCTTACAAAACAACAAAGGAGAAAGGGTGATTTTAAAAAATCCGGTCAATACGGGCAGGGTAAAAGTATTATTAGATTTATTCCCTCAAGCTAAATTCATCTTTATTCACCGCAATCCTGTAGATGTATTTGTTTCTACAAAGAATTTTTTCTTACATCTTTTTCCAACATTGCAACTACAGCACATTACAGAAAAAGAAATCAACGATTTAATATTTGATGTGTATGAGAAAATAATGCGCGACTATCTCTCTCAACGTCACCTGATCCCTGACCGGAACCTGATCGAGGTTGGGTTTGATGATTTAGAGAAACAACCGCTCCCGCTGCTAAAGAAAATTTATGAAAAACTAAGCCTTGGAAATTTTGCAGATGTCGAGACCAAATTAGACGCTTATCTGAAAGGCAAAAGTAATTATCAAAAAAACAAGCACCACATTAGTCGGGAAGAACTCAATCAGGTATTGGGCCAATGGCAATTTGCCATGGAAGAATGGAAGTACGAAATTTCAAAAAATACTAGTATTCTGGACTTTTGACAATAGACAAATTTTGATTCCCCTTTAGTAAATGGGGTAAATTCGGGATACGCCCAAAAAGTTGTCACTTCTTCAAAAACATCAATTTAAGCAACTCTAAAGGCTTTGGAACATCTCCATCATCCAAGAAATACTGCCCAAATCGCTTGATATGCTCCGTCAGATAGGGACTCAAAAAGGATAATAATTCAGGAGTAACTTCTTCACCATCTTTGACAAGTTTATCAATAGCTTTAGTCATGTCGGCTACATTGTGCAACATGACGGCATTGGCAATCAAGTCGATATATTTATTTCGTTTATGCTGCTCAACGGGGTCGCCAGTTGTAATAATAAATCCACCAAAAGTAATCCAGTCGTGGAAAAAATGGAAAGATTCTACCTTATTGGAGGTCGCTCGAATTTTTCGCCGCATTCCTTCTGAATTTGCATATTCCAATAAAAAGATGGTTCGTATGACCCTTCCCAATTCACGAAAAGCCTTATAGAGTTTATTCTTCCGGCTATTCGTTCCCAGTTTTTGTAGTAGCATAGAAGGTAGCACCTTACCTTGGTTGATAGATATAACAACCTGCATGAGGTCTTTCCAATGAGTTTTGATTAAATCCCAATCAATGGTATCCGTAAAAAGTTCATCAATATGTTTGTAGCTATCGTTTTTATCTACTTTGTAAAAGGTGACATCATTCCAGTTGCGCATCGTTGGCATCAACTGGATACCTAACAAATAAGACAAACCGAATACTGGTTCACTCTGACCTTGTGTATCAGCATGAACCGTATCTGGTTGCAGTTTTGAAGTATTTTTCATCAAACCATCTAAAATATAGACTGCCTCCCAAACACCACAGGCAATAAAATTACAAAACAAAGCAACGTAAGTATCAGAGATATGGTGGTAGGCAATACCTCCATATCCCTGATACCGAATGTGTTGCTCCCCAATTAAATTGTTTTGTATAAGCTGAATGTGTGTACCATCTGCTGCTGCACTTTTACCTGTTCCCCATAGAAAAGGTAAGTCAAACCGAGCGTAATGATTGATAATATCAGTTGAGGCTTCCTGTAATTTTTCAGGCGTAATATGCTGGTTATTAATTCGATTTAAAATGCGTGGCGTTATATCCCCTTTGATATGCTTGGCGGTTTGTGTCGCACCAAGATTGCAACCATAACCAAAAACAGTAAAAATATAACGGCCAATCGCATCTTTCATCTTTGTTTTTGAGCCAGATGGGGGACCAAAATGTTTGGTAAAATTACTCCAATGCTGAACGTTTTTAAGTATATCCAATAGATGCCGTTCAGGCATTTGTCCTCGCATTCTCTTTTGGAATTCTTTGAGCCCTTCTGGTTTTTCTTTGGCTTTTAGCCGCTTTAAATGAGGCTGTCCAAACTCATCAATTGTGAAATGAGTGTTCTCTGGAAATAAGCCATCTGTTTGTTGGCAGGCTTTTCTAAGTTTTTCTTGAAGCGTAGATATAAACTCATCCGCTGTATTGGGCAGACCAACACCTTCACAATATTCATCCAAATAAGTCAAGCATTCTTCCCAAGGTAATAATTGCGCTCTAAAATCTGTAAATTCTTCTGACCCTGTTGCATATAAATCGCCACATCGAATAGCATCTGCCAAATGAGACAATATACAAACCTCCAATTCCCGACGTTTGAACACTGTTCTGCCTTCGTGTTTTGTTTGTACATAAGCCTTCCAACGATTTGATAAAAAATCCAACTTGATGGATTTGGGCAGATAATCACGTTTAGCGTTTTGATATTGTTTAATAAATTCAAAAGCGGCCAATAAACCTGTATCTTCAGTAGCTGATTTGATTTCCAACAAATTCAATAATTGATAAATAGCTTTTCGGTGCGCCCTATGTTTATTCCATAATAAAGGTAGGTGGTTATTGCCATGATAGACAGATACAATTTTATATCTTTTGGAAATAGTGTCTGCCCCACCATATTCATCCAAAATATTCCTGACCCGCTTACCAAGTACACTATCCTTGGATTCTTTTGCCGCAGAATCAACAACTTGATTAAGCGTTTCCATCATTTGTTCTTCCCAAAGCCGATATTCCGTTTTCAAGTTTTCCAATTGTTCTTTGGCCCGGTTATGCGTTTGCCGCATCCGTTTCAAAAACATATTTATCAATTCATCCCGTGTCTTCATTTGGGCTTCAGACAAGAAGCACAATAAAAAGGTGTACCGTTTGTCGGGGTTGTTAATATCTTTTATATCGCCTACCTCCAATTGTTTAGCTTGTGAGGCAAACTGCCGAATCTTGGTATATTTTATATGCTTAATAAAATCGGTCGGTTGGATTATAGTATTTAACCAATCCAATCGCTGCCCCCATAACCTCATCTGTTTGAGGGTGTTTCTTCCTGGAGATGCTTTAATTTTTGTAAAACCACTTTTGTAACCTTCTCCCTGAACGATTAACAGATCATCCAATTTTTGTTTATCTTCTACTGTTAAGAATTGGGCTGTTTGCTCATATATCTGTCCATGTACTATCTGGCGAATATGCTTGGCGGCATCATCCAATCTTCTAAAAGCAGGTATTTCATATTTGTTATCAGCAAGTGTTTTCAGCGCAATATTGATTAAATCCGCAGGGTCGCTCATCGTAAAAGCTGCTTTTTCCATTGCTTCCATGATGAGCTGTTCTGCTTGTTCTGACCAAGGTTGAACCGTTAAAAACTGTCGAACAGCTTTTCTATATCTGTGAAAGGAAGTTTTATTGGTTTCTGTTTCTTCTAATGACTCGACAGTCTCCGATAATTCCAACTGCTTAGATAAATACTGCTGAACCTGATTGGGAACTTTACTTAAAGAGGTTGTTCGACCTAAATACTGATGTGCCTTTAATAATATCAAAAGAGTAAGATTGCCACTTGGTTTTCTGGAGCGAACTTTGACAAATTTGAGTTCTTCACCCGTTGGGTCAAATAGTTTTTGTAAATCTTCTTTAGCTAAAATTTCATTGGTGAATCTGGGATAAGCCGTTTGCCCGATTGATGCCATGTTCCAATATTTTATTTAAAAGAGAAAAATTGAATTTCGCATAAGGGGCAGAGTGCGAAGCTCAAGGGTGTTTTTAATCAAAAACCGCTTCTTTTTTTGCCAAAAAAGTATTACTTTTTCGCCACTCAAAATAAAGATGCGAAACTATGGAATCATCGGATTTTAAGCCAATTATCAATCTTCTTGCGAAGAAGTTTGCCAAACAGAATGTTAGCTATAGCCAGTCTCAATATATTTTTAAAGAGGTCAGGAAAAAATTAGAGCTTAAACCAGAAAAGAAAAACAAGGGAACAGTCAAACGATTGTCCAGAAAAGAACATCAAGATTTTATTAATGCCGCCTATGAAAAATCGTCCAAAGTAGGGCTGATGATGCAAACCTTGTTTGAGACAGCAGCGAGAGTGGATGAATTTACTTCCCTCAATGCCGATGATGTTTATTTTAATGAATTGAGGATTGTCGTCCGTTCAGGAAAAGGGAGTAAACGCAGGGAAGTCCCTATTGAAGAAAATTTAGGCAGATTGTTATCTACTCATTTAAAGGATAGAAAAAGTGGTCCTATTTTTAGAACCCGTAGAAATGAGCGGTACACCAATCGGCGCATCCAACAAATTGTAAAAGAGATTGCCAGCAATGCTCAAATTTATTCGTTGGAGGTTACGCCTCATACACTTCGACACACCAGAGCTACTTTTTTAGCCGAGGACGGGATGGCGAAAGATTATTTGCAAGTCTTTTTAGGGCATGACCAACCTGACACCACACAAATTTATACGAACACCGCAGCAATAGATACTCAAAAGGCTTTTTATGATGCGGTTGCAAATAGTCAACGATGAGGTGCTAAAATTGACCGCTTCTGTAGAAGTGACAACTTTTTGGGCGTATCCCGAATGTACCCCTAAATGGAGTCATTTATTGAGTAAAAGCACCCAACCGAGGCCTTGTTAAAATTAGCAGACTCCTCAAATAGTGATCGGCCTGAAATTACGGAAGCAAGGGCATTTGTAGGACAGGGAGATCGTTGATTAACGTGAGTTATCCAGTAAAATGTGCAACTCTTTACTGGATACTTCCGCTATCAAAGGTTCGTGAAGGTTTTGACACAAATTTTCACAAATTTCACAAATTGTTGACTATCAACATTTTTTAAAACCTTCACGAACCTTTGACTATCATTCTTCTACTGTCCCTTTTTTATTTTCGTTGCTTTTGGTGCGGATACCTTTTCTGATTTCCTACACTCCCAGCAGGTAATTTCATCACCAAAACTTGACGGGCATGGGATGACAGCACAATCCACGCGGCCCTTAGCTTGAGTTCCTTTGGGATTGGCTCTTGGTGGATAATAAGGAACAAATTTCCCTAAAGAATTTAATTGGAAATTTTTGGCTTAGGCCTATGATCTCTCACGGTTTGCTTTTGAGATGGCTTCCACCGTTGCCGAGTACTGTATTTAACCTTTGTCCTATGATCCCTTACTGTAGTTTTTATAGTTGCCTGAGCGTTTACTTCTGTTATTTGGATGAACGACACCATTGAAACGAGGATCATTAAAGAGAAAAAATTCATTGAAGTTTTCATGATAATTACATTTAAAAGATGAATGATGATTTGTTTAATGATTACAGGACAAAGATGGCGGGAATGCCAGCGCTAAACATCCACTTTTTTGAGGATTAAAGAAATATCCTCATTTATAGGGAGCAGAAAAAAAGGGTGGTTTCACTGCGCTTGATTTATTCAAAAATGAAAAATTATGTAATTTGCGATTTGAGGAGTATATCCTAAATTCAAAATCATAAGGGAGTTGGAAATAAATAACCTAACAATGAAAATCATGAAAACAGCACTCACCACTACCCTACTATTCCTCAGCATCTGCCTGTTTGCCCAGCCCGACATCATTCCGGCTAACCATGGCGACATCACCATGACCCCTATCCTCCATGCCACCATCGTACTTGAATGGAACGGCAACACCATTTATGTCGATCCATATGGGGGAGCTGAACGGTTTACAGGTTTTACTGCTCCCGACCTGGTTCTGATTACCCACAAACATGGTGACCATTTTAATAAGGAAACACTGGAAAAACTTGACTTGAGTCGTGCAGAACTGATCGCCCCTCAATCTGTGGTGGATGAATTGGGCAATCTTTCTTTTGGAAAAATTTCATCTTTAAAAAATGGAACTGAGATAGAAAGGCAGGGCGTCAAAGTAACTGCCGTACCCATGTACAATCTGCCGGAAACTGACGATTCCAGACATCCTAAAGGCTGGGGCAATGGCTACGTGATCGAGCTAGGCGGCAAGCGTATGTATGTTTCTGGCGACACAGAAGACATTGATGAAATGCGCCAATTGAAAGATATTGACTTCGCATTTGTCTGCATGAACCTGCCTTACACCATGGAGGTTGGCCAGGCGGCTTCTGCTGTTTTAGACTTCAAACCCAAAGTTGTGTACCCTTTTCACTTCCGTGGCCGTGGAGGTGTATTTAGCGATGTACAGGAATTCAAACGGTTGGTCAATGCCAGTGATAATTCTATTGAAGTAAGGATTCGGGATTGGTATCCGAAAAATTGATAAACGCGGAGACGCAAAGACGCAGAGAAATTATCCTCTGCGTCTTTGCGTCTCCGCGTTTAAAATCACTCCTCAAAGCACCCTTTCACCCGCTCATCAATTGCCCTTGCTGACGGGGCGGCCTTCTTTCCATTTTCCCTGCCTTCTTCAATGGCTTCGATGCGTGCCAGCAAATCTTCCAAGTGGTATTTGGATATTTTATCTGAATGCTTGCGCTTGCCTTTTGAAAGTTGGGATTCCAATTCTTCCAATGTGCCCATCGCCAATGCTTTGATATCAGACTGACTATACTGGCTGCCTGAAAGTTGGAGTAGGTCGCCCATTTTATCAATATAGGCCCGCTGCAAATTCCGGCGGTATGGGTCAATGCTCCGGCCTGATCCTATTTCTGCAAATACACTTTTTCTAATATCATCAAAAAGGGAAGCTGCCGGGTAAGCGGCATTGCCGTGGAGGGCTTCGTTTTCCATCATACGGTTCAAACGATCACCCCTGAACAGGAGGCCAAGCGCATAATTTTGCACCCTGAGTACTTGTGACAGCGCCCCGGTACTGCCAATCCTCGATTGTATTTCTGTATCAATTAACCAGCTCGGTGTTTTGAAAATCTGGTCATTTACAAATCGAACCGCCGCCGCTTGCCTTTCTTTTGAAACATTGGTGTAAACAGGTCCTTCCTCGTCAGCCGTTTTATCATATTCATAAATACCGCCCACATTATTGGCAACATGCCTCGTGTAACGGCGCAACTGCCCTACCACATTATTATGTAGCTCTCTCAATTCAGAATAATCCTCACCGTCCTCCGAAGACCATTCGATCAAATTATCCATGATGCGCTTGAGGTTGGCAATGCCAAGCATACTCGCCTCAATGGCGTCACTGCCAATGTCCTCCGTTTGGGCGCTGGGGTCGAGTACCCTGCCCTGCTGCTGCCCAAAACGGTAATATGGATTGCCTGCCCGCTCCAGGATCATTTTGTTGAGGGTTTCTTTTTCTTCCTCCACCCCTCCTGCGTCGGCGAAATATTGATAACCATAAGTAATGGCCCACTTATCATAAGGCCCTATTTTAGGATAAAGTCCAGCCCCTTTATCTTCTGGCTGCGCCACATAATTAAATCGGGCATAATCCATAATGGAAGGGGATACCCCCATGCGCTGCACAAAGCCTGGCGAACGCAACGAATCCACGGGGTACGCACAGCTCGACCCCATATTGTGCGGCAGGCCGAGGGTGTGGCCGACCTCGTGGGCAGCCACAAAACGAATCAGTTCACCCATCAGCTCTTGTTTGAATTTTAATTTTTGAGCATCAGGATTTACAGCCGCAGTTTGAATTAAAAACCAATTGCGGAGCAGTCTCATCACATTGTGATACCAGATAATGTCACTCTCAAGAATTTCACCAGTACGAGGATCATGGACATGAGGGCCCATCGCGTTTTGAATATCAGTAGCCACATATCGGATCACAGAATTCCGAACATCCTCAGGGCTCCAATCAGGATCTTCCTCTTTGCTGGGAGCATCTTTGGCAATGATCGCATTCTTAAAACCCGCTTTTTCAAACGCACTTTGCCAGTCCTCCACCCCTTTTTTCAAGTATGGTCGCCACTCGTCTGGCGTGCCGGGATCAATATAATAGACGATGGGTTTTACAGGCTCTACCAATTCACCCCGATTGTAAGCTGCAACATCTTTTGGCTCTAACCGCCAACGAGTGATATACCTTTTGCGGGACGCTTTATGCTCATCTGCTCCATTTCCGTAATCCAACTGGCTGAATGAAAAATAACTGACCCGGCTATCATACATCCGCGGGCGCATGGGTTCATCTGGCAACAAAATGAAAGATTGATTCATGCCAATCGAAAGTGTACCCGTGACCCTGTTATCAGGTAGCTTATCGCCGCGGTAGGTCAGTACATGCCTCACTTCCACATTTTTAGGGAAAGATTGCATATTATCAATAAAACTACGTTTGGCATCCAACCCTTTGATAGAGAACGTCTTACGCTGTCTACTTGAAAGTGCTCCTATCATGGGTATGTCAGTAGTAAAAAAACTTCCAGGATCGAACACAATGGCCGTGCTGTCTTCATTGTAACAGGATAATTTGAAGCTCGCCACCACCGGCTCGAAGTTGTTGTTTTTCACCGAAAGGGAGATGGGTTTGTCCTCGTCGGCCACGCTGTTGTACGACACGGAACGGAGGAGCACATTCTTGTCTTTCAACTGCCAGCGCACCACTTGCTGTGGGCGGCTCTTCATTCCCGCTCCTCCAAAATTGAGGCCTTTCACATGGCCGGAGATACGACTCACGACCAGGATTTCTTTTTCCAATAAAGAATTTGGTATTTCAAAATAGTACTTGTCTTTCACCTTGTGAACCGTGAACAAGCCCTCATCACTGATGGCTTCGTCGGTGATGATGTCGGTGTACGATTTCTCTTTTCCTTTTTTATCCTTCTCTGATTTTTCCCCTTTTTCTTCTTTAGGTTCATCACCCTTGTCTTTTTCCTGTGCAAAAACAGGCACGGTAAAAAAGATAAAAGCGAACAGGGCCAATAGTAAAATTTGTGATTTGCTCATATTTTGTTTTTTTATGAAATCAATAAAAGCTGATTTGAAATTGGGGCTGAAATTAGGGAAATGGATGGAATTGGAGAAATTGGCCATGGGTTTTAAAACAGTTTTTGGCAGCGGTAAAAATTACGCGACATGCATTGGGTTTCAAAGCGCTGTCCCGAAAGCCTAACGTTCCTTCCAAAAGGGCGGGAATTAAATTCCCGCCCTTTTGGAAGGAACGTTAGGCTGGATCCGACTATCTTGTACCATTTAAATCACGTCGAAATTACCATTACCTAAAAATCAAAGTGCCCGCTACGAGGCTCAGCAGCAGCAAGATAGCCTTGCTATTGCTTTATGAATTTAAAAAAATAAAATTCTTCTTTTACCCAAATCTTTCCAATATAAAACCCTGGCAATAAATTGTTTACATTGAAATTACCATTCAATAAATCATAGGTTGAGACATTTCCCCCAATGTCATAGATCAAGACCGAGGCGTTGTTTTTTGCGGGGGAAGGAAGGTCTAAATTTAATTGGTCTGCCACTGGGTTGGGAAAAGGAAATAATTCAATCGGCGCTATCGGTTCATTGAAAATAGCGGTAGGGCCTATAAAAATGCAATATTGGGTGTCTAATGAAACCATTCCAATTTCATCATCTTTATAACACTGAAGGTACATATACAGGCCATCAACATTGCCAACAAACCACCATTCAAAAAAACCGCGCTCAGGTCCCATTCGGTCATAAAACAAAGTAGAAAAAGTAGAATCAATAGCGGCAAGATGATACCTCTCAACTGCATTGTTATTGAAAAAAACAGTATCCACCAACTCCACAACAAGAGAATCATCGCCATAAAATTCTGGAAATACAACATACTCCCCCACTTCGAATTCATTGCGAAACAAAAAGTCAAATTGTACTTCACTTGAATACTTGTTCAATCTAAAAATGCTATCACTTGATTGATAAATGAAATGATCAGATTCCCAAACATTATCGTTTGTATTGGATTGGAGTTTTAAATGGATTTTTTTGCAAAGTTTATTTTCGACCAATGTGTCGCCAACATACTCAGCCTCCGCATCCCCCAAACCCAAGCCCCATATAAAGCCAGCATAAAAGTAGTTCCACTCTGCCCCTGGCGGAGCAAACTCAGTTTGGCCAAAGCCATAAGATTGAAGAAAAAATGCGATCAGGAAAATGGTTGTTTTTTTCATGGTTGGAAATTGGGGCTGAAATTAGGGAAATGGATGGAATTGGAGAAATGTGCTTTAAAGTGTTACTTTTTTCCAAATACCCATTTTGTGTGAAATCATATTTTTATAGAAGGAAAATTGACTTTTAAATTTTGTCGGCAAATCATTTCGCAGGACGACCTTGCAATGCTGCAAAACTCATTAAAATCAATTTTTATGAAAAAATCAATCTTATTCCTTTGCCTGTTTTTGGGCATTTCTACCCACCTTTTTTCTCAACGCACCATTACCGGCACCATTACAGAAGCTACATCAGGCCTTCCTCTCCCCGGCACCCACGTGATGTACGCATACAAGAATTTGGGAACTGTCGCCGACACACTCGGGCAATACCAGATTAAATGGGACAGTAAAAAAGGGGAGCTGATATTTAGATTTCCAGGATGCGAAACGAAAATTCTGACACCTGGCAAAATTGATACGCTCAATGTCGTACTGACCTTTGATAAAGCCTTGGTGCAATACGATACGGTTATCACTTTTGATCCAGAAACTTATGAAGAACAGATCCAGGTCGTCAAGAATGACAGGTATCTTCAAGAAGTATTGGGAAATTATGTTCCCAAAAAAACAGTGCCTCCGTACAATCAATACACACACCCTGAATGGAACACCGAAGACTACTCCCCTATCGTCGAAAACAATGAAAAAGATCCTTTCAATGACCCGCTTTCCACCTTTTCGATTGATGTGGACAATGCCTCTTACAGCAATGTGCGTCGCTTTTTAAACCAGCGCAAAAAGCCACCAATTGATGCTGTTCGCATTGAAGAGATGATAAATTATTTTGATTACGACTACCCCCAGCCCAAAGGGAAACACCCTTTTTCCATCACTACTGAACGCTCCGCCTGTCCGTGGAACGAAGACCGCCAATTGCTGCTCATCGGGTTGCAAGGCAAAAAAGTAGCGTATGAAAAACTCCCGTCTGCCAACCTCGTTTTTCTGTTGGATGTATCGGGTTCGATGCAGGCTTCAAACAAGTTGCCGCTGGTGAAATCTGCCATGACGCTGCTGGTAAACCAGTTAAGGGAACAGGACAAGGTAGCCATCGTCGTATATGCGGGAGCAGCAGGTTTGGTCTTGCCACCAACTTCTATCGCTGATAAAGCAGCTATCCTTGCTGCCATCGAAAACTTGAGGGCGGGTGGTTCTACCGCAGGCGGAAAGGGTATCGTCTTGGCCTATAAAACAGCTAAAGATCATTTCATCAAGGGGGGCAACAACCGGGTCATTCTCGCTACAGACGGGGATTTCAATATCGGGGTTTCGAGCGATGCGAAGCTGACAAGGCTCATTGAAGAAAAGCGTAAGGAAAACATCTTCCTGACCGTGCTGGGTTTCGGCATGGGCAATCTCAAAGACAACAAATTGGAAATACTAGCCGACAAAGGCAATGGGAATTATGCCTATATTGACCAGCTGTCCGAAGCTAAAAAGGTATTCGTCCAAGAACTCACAGCTAACCTGTTCACCATTGCAAAAGATGTAAAAATCCAAGTGGAGTTCAATCCTCAATTCGTAGAGTCCTATCGGCTTGTAGGATACGAAAACCGCCTTTTGAACAAAGAAGATTTCAACGACGACACCAAAGACGCAGGTGAACTAGGTGCTGGCCACCAGGTAACTGCTCTTTACGAACTGACCATCCGGCCAAAAAAGGACGCCTCCCCTACCCCCTCTGACAAGTCCGTTGGGCTACTCCGCTTCCAGCGCTACGCCCTAACCAATGATGCTTTAAAAAGTGGCGACCTCGCCCATATCCAACTCCGCTATAAACCTGTCGACAGCGAACATAGCGAATTGATTTCACAATCCATTTCCAATAAAAAGAACCTACCCAACAAGGTGTCGGACAGCTTTCGGTTGGCAACCGCCGTTGCTGGTTTCGGGTTGATTCTGAGAAATTCAGATTCCAACAAAAACATGGATGTTGAAAAAGTAAAAGAACTTGCGGGCAATGCGAAAAACGACCCTTATGGCTATCGAAAGGAATTGGTAGAGATGGTGGATAAATGGGCCGTACTGGATTTGGCGGCGGATAAATAAACATTGAACGCGGAGATGCAGAGGCGCGGAGTTTGTTTTATTCTTAGCGTCTCCGCACCTCTGCGTTCACCGCTCGATTTCGAACAGAAGCCGTGGGTGCCATATTGGTTTTACAAATCCCCCCTCTTCAATTCCCGCACTGCATAATCGGTTGCCCTTGCCGTCAGTGCCATATAGGTCAGGGAAGGGTTCTGGCAGGCAGACGAAGTCATACAGGCACCATCCGTCACAAATACATTTGGTGCAGCCCACATTTGATTCCATTTATTGAGGGCGGAAGTTTTAGGATCTTTGCCCATCCGGCAAGTGCCCATTTCATGGATGCAGTGGCCAGGCGGCGTTGTTGCCAGATCATCAAACGGCGTAATATCCTGATAACCAGTAGCTTCAAGCATTTCATGGGAAGTCAGCATGATGTCCTCTCGCATCGCAAGTTCATTTTCTTTAAACTCGCAATCCACCTTTAAGATAGGCAGCCCCCACTGGTCGATCTTGTTGGTGTTCAAACTCACCTTATTTTCATAATGAGGCAACATCTCTCCCCAACCTCCCAACCAGATACTCCACTCGCCGGGGTGCATCAGCTCATCCTTGAGTGCCTTGCCCATACCCGGTTTCCACATTCCCCTACCCCATCCGCTGCGGGAGCAACTGCCTTGAAAGCCATACCCGCGGACAAAATTTTGGTGTTGATCTTTGCCGGGCAAGTTGCGGAAGCGGGGCACATAAATCCCATTTGGCCGCCGCCCTTTATAGTATCTGTCATTGAAGCCATCATATTTACCCGTGGCCCCCACTTCATAATGGTGATCCATCAGGTAATGCCCGATCACGCCACTATCATTGCCAAAGCCATTGGGGAAACGATCTGAAACAGAATTCAACAAAATAGATGCAGTCCCCAAAGTGCTGGCGTTCAGGAAGATCACTTTTGCAAAATACTCCTCTGTCTGGTTTGAATGCCGGTCAATGATGCGGACTCCCTTTGCCCGTTGTTTTTCATGATCAAAAATGACTTCACTGACAATGGCATCGGTGCGTATAGTTAGATTTCCCGTCTGTGCAGCCGCTGGCAAAGTTGCTGAATTGGAACTGAAATACGCGCCATATGGACATCCATTATGGCAGCGGTTGCGGTTCTGGCATTTACCCCTTCCCAGCGCCAACTGCACTGCCGTTGGCTGGGTCAAGTGCGCTGCCCGGCTGATAATCATTCGGCGATCGTCCCAGTTTTCCTTGATCTTCTCTGAAGTATGTTGCTCCACGCAATTCATTTCATTGGGAGGTTGGAAAATCCCATCGGGCAGTTGTGCAAGGTTTTCTTTCGATCCCGTTATCCCCGCAAAGGTTTCCACATGGTCGTACCAACGCGCCAAATCTTTATAGCGGATGGGCCAGTCCACCCCGTGCCCATCGCGAACATTGCTTTCGAAATCCATTTCGCTCCAGCGGTAAGTCTGCCTGTGCCACATCAACGAACGCCCACCAAGTTGATACCCCCGTAGCCAGTTAAATGATTTTTCTTCTTCGTAGGGGTGGTCAATGTCGTCCACCCAGAAATCAGTATTGTCTTCCAGGAAAGCATAACATTGGCTTTGGATAGGGTGCCTTTTGGCTACGTCTGGATGGATTTTACCGCGGTACTTCCTATCCCAGGGATTGTTGTTCATTCCAGTGTAATCCTTTATGTGCTCGACATTCCGGCCTCTTTCGAGCAGTAATACTTTAAGGCCCTTTTCGGTGAGTTCCTTCGCTGCCCATCCGCCTGAGATACCACTACCAACGACAATGGCATCGTAAGTTCGGGATTGTTGGGCTTTTCCGTTTATGTTGGACATCTGTTTTTGAATATTAATTGATGATTTATTTTCGCTGGTTTTATCAGAAAACTATGCTGCAACAAGTCACCCCGCCCTCCCCTTTTATCACTTCCGAGGTGTCCACCAACAGCAGTTCAATTCCAGCTTCCGCCAAATACATCGCCGTGACAAGGTACTCGACGGGGAAAATCACCACACCATCAATGAGCAGGGCATTGGCCGCACCAGGTTCGTCGGGGTCGGTCTCTATTATCCTGAACTGATCGAAAATGGACGCGTCAATCCATTGGGGATTTAACAAAACAGTATCGTCGGCCACCTGTGTTACCGCTGACTTCAAATGCAAACAGCCCGCAACCTCAATCACCTCGACCGAAAACCCAAAAGGCTCAACGATCGCCTGCATTTGGTCTATTCCCTCTTGATTGCTCCGACTAGAGCGACCAACCCAAATCTGCTTCCCAATCACCAGCACATCTCCCCCATCGAGCGTGCCAGATGGTAATATGAAATACAACGGGCGATGCGGCCCAAGCACCTCCACCAATCCTTGGACCTCCTGTTTCCGGCTAACAGCTCCAGGATTTGTGAGGATGGCCAGTTCTTCCATCACAATGGCGCAGTCCTCCACAAAAACACTGTCGGGCAGTTCGGGCGCAGCACCCGCCTGGATAACCTGGCAACCGAGTTTCTGCAATGCTTTCTCATATTCGGCGTGCTGGCTGGCAGCCAACTCAACATCAATGGGATCACGGGCAAGATGGGTGAGTTCGCATTCGGCCATTTTGGGGCTGACGGGGCGGGTGATGGCGATGGGCATGTGTTGAGTTATTGAGTTGTTGAGTTTTGAGTTTTGAGTTGTTTCAAAATTACTGGTAAAAGTATCAATTGCAACTGAACAAACTATAAGTTACCAAAATAGCGGGTCTCTCATTTTTTAATATTCAAACTAAAACCCGTAACTTCGTAAAAATCATTTTAGATGAAATCCATACTTGAAAAAGAAAAAACCTATAGCTTCGAGGAATACCTTGCCCTTGAAGAGAAGTCAGAAGAAAAACACGAATTTAACAACGGAAAACTTAACCCTATGGCCGGAGGAACATTTAACCACAATACTATTGCCAATGCTATTGGTGCCTTACTTTATAATTTCATTATTGCTGTTAATAAAAACTGCCAAGTTGCTAATAGTGACATGAAAATTCATATTCCTATTACCAATAGGAGCGTTTACCCCGATGTAACTGTCATTTGTAACGATCCTGATTTTTATCTGAATAGTCCCTCCGTCATCTCCAACCCCCAGCTCATCGTCGAAGTACTTTCAGAAAGCACCGCCGAATACGACCGCACCACCAAATTTGAAAATTATTGCTCCATCCCCACCTTCCGCGAGTACCTGCTGGTCGCACAAGACCGCCCTTTCGTTGAGGCATTCTACCTCCACGATCCAGAAACTGCCCTTTGGAAAATCTCTAGGGCTTCTGGCTTGGATGCATCCATCAAATTGTTGTCCATTGATTGCACTTTGGAATTGAAAGATGTTTACCGGATGGCAAAAGATTTGAAAGAAGTACAGATTTAACGAAATAACGAAATCTTTAAATTGTAATAAAAACAAAAGGCGTTCCCTGATCAGGGAGCGCCTTTTGTTTTTATGCATGGTGGAGGCGGGTCAATGCCGACCAAACAAGGTCACATTCGCTTTTTTACTGGAGAAATTCTTTGTATCGTAGTAGAAAACTACTTTGCTGATAACCCGCCTATTTCCATTAAGATCAAGGGCCTTCGACATCCCTCCTGCGGGAATCGATTGGTTGACCCTTACCGTCTGGGTCGTGCCATTTGCGAAATGAACAACAACCTTGTGCAGGTTGATTCCCCCTTTATTTGCCTGGAGTTTTAACTTGGTAAAATGGCCTTCCCGGGCAGTGACATAAATTTCATCTCGGTCGAGGCGGTAGTTGACTTTGCGGCTGCCAAGTTTTTCCCAGCGCTGAGAACAGGAATTTTTTATGCCTGAAGATTGGTCGCTTACGGAAGGAGCAGCAATGATGGAATTATTGAAAGTGCAAGCAAAAACAATTGCTAAAACGGATACTAAGTTTTTCATTGGATAGCTGTTTTGTAAATGGTGAAATGTTTTGAAAACAGCTATTCGACTTAGCAGGGAGATTGGCGTTTAAATGAAAAATCTTAATATTTTGCTAAAAAAGAAACGGAGCTGCTTGATTGGATCAACGCCAGCAAATCCTATATAAAAAGGTAACACCTTTCGGAAAGGTGTCACCTTTAGCCTCATGGCTACGCCGGTTCGATCGGAATTAATCTTGACATCTTCTCATCACCTTTTCCCCACCACCAACGGCAGCGCTTGTGCCTTCCGGCCTGACGCCTGAACCCACACCACATACCAGCCCTCTTGCACGCCCGCCAAGTCCATGCGGTGAGTTGCTGCCGGTGCATTTTCAACCTCAGTTTCCCTAATCAAGCGGCCTGATCTATCCACCAAAAGAAGCCGGACAAGCTGGCCTTCGACACCTTTTAGGTTGATGTCCACGTATTCATTTGCGGGGTTGGGGAACAACTTGAATTCGTATAAATCTTCCCAAAATTCGAGCATCGCAACATTTGAATAAAGGTAGCTGCCGTCGGTGCGTATTTGTTTAATCCTGTAAAAATTCCAATTGGGTAGGGGATGACTATCAAAACCATAATAGGTTTTGAGGTCGTTGTCAAATTCTTCGTTCGGTCGGACCAACACATCCGTCCACTCAAAACCGTTGCCCGAGCGTTCCACCACATATTCGAGGGCGTGTTCGCCAATGGTCGAGACCCAAATCAACTGGGCGACCCCGCCATTTTGCGAAGCAGACAAACTGAACACAGCACCTTGAATACCCTGCAATGGATTGGGTGATGGCAACAACGTGACCAGCGCTTCATCGTCCTCTTCTGGCGTCCCAGTTACATTGTTGCCAGGGGTGCTATCGAGATCAGACGGGGTGGCCGAAACCACCTGCACAAAATAGGGCAGCGGCGTCGTATTTTGCAGACAAAACAGCACTATTTCCATACTGGCCGTCTCTCCAGCAGCCAGCGAAGTAACTTCCCACTCCTCATAATATGTATTGTAATCTCCGTCTATTGCATTGTGGGAAGAATAAGCAAGCCCCTGCGGGATTGGCACACCCAACACGATGTTGTTGGCGGTTTCATCCCCATTATTTATTAGGGAAACAGTAAAGGTTATATGTTGCCAAATTAATAGTATTGGGCTAGTTGATTCTACTGTCACTTCTAGATCGGGACCACCTTGCCCAGGCTCCGTTACGGCAAAAGTGTGAACAACATCGGGCGCGGGATTGTACTGTGCATCACCTGGCTGGCTGGCACGGACAGTTACTGTTCCCGTCGTGCCATCCAGAGTTATGGTGCTACCGGAAATGGTGGCTGGGCCAGAAGTTATTTCCAAAGCAACTGGCAGTCCACTCGATGCCGTTGCTGAAATACTGAACGGTGCATCGGTGGTTTGCTTATTTGAAATGGCTGAAAAGTTAATGGTTTGGTTGTCAAGCCCTGGTGGGTTCACATTGAAACTCTGCTCCATGGGAACAGCCGCGTTCCAATCAGCATTGCCGGCCTGAGTAGCACGAACCGTCACCAGCCCGGTTATCCCATTTAATGAAATGGTACTACCGGAAATAGTGGCTGGCCCCGAAATTATCTCAAGGTTCACCGCCAAACCGCTCGTCGCCGAAACCGGGATATTGAAATCTTGATTATCGGAATCTTGATCTGGAATCGCGGGAAAATTGATCGTTTGATCTTGCGGTCCACTGCCTGGCAAGAGTGCTGTGAAGGACGCTTCGTCGTCTTCATTGGCAGTACAGCACAATCCGTTTCCAGGGGTGCTGTCATCATCGGCAGGTGTCGCTTGCTGTACTTCCGCCCAGCCTGTCAATGCTGAGTTTTGTATAACAAACCAGTTGACAGCAATCGTTTCCGTTGCGCCAGCAGGCATTGAGCCAACTGTCCAAACCTGGTTTCCGACAACACTGTAACTTCCTTTGGAAACAGACACTTCATTCCCACCCACGAACACAACGCTTGCAGGTTTTGGAAGATAAACTTCTACATCGTTGGCAGTGGCGGTGCCGTTGTTGGTAAGAGTAGCCGTGAAAGTAATGTTCCCCCATTGGCTCACGGTAGTTGGGCTAGCCTCCATCGTCAGTTCCAGATCAACACCGCTACCGCCGCCAGGGGTAGTCACCTGGAAGGTTCGGTCAACATCTGGAGCAGGGTTGTACTGCGCATCGCCAGATTGGCTGGCACGCACCGTTACCGGTCCGGGCACGCCATCCAATGTAATGGTATTCCCAGAAATAGTCGCTGAGCCATTAATAATGGTAAAACTCACAAGCAGCCCACTTGATGCCGAGGCTGAGATATTGAAAGGCGGACTATCCGTCAACTTATTTGGTAATGAACCAAAAGTGATGGTTTGGTTCGCTAAACCAGGTTCGTTTACCTGAAATGACTGCTGAACAGTTGGGGCAGGATTCCAATTAGCATTGCCATTTTGCGAAGCAGAAACAGTCACTGTCCCAATTCCCCCACTCAGCGAAATGGTATTGCCAGAAATAGTCGCCGGCCCCGAGATTATTGCAAAACTCACCGCCAAACCACTGGTGGCAGAAGCCGTTATGTTAAATGCTGCATCGTCTGATTCCTTGTCCGAAATGGTGGAAAAATTGATGGTCTGATCCTGGGGGCCAGCACCAGGAGTGGTGACAATCAACCCTGCTTCATCATCTTCATTTGCCGAGCAACACGCACCATTGCCAGGCGTACTGTCCGCGTCCGTTTGATCAGCAGCAAGCACTTCCGCCCAAGCATTCAAGGGGTCGGTGGCCAGCACAAACCAGTTGACCGTGATGGTGGCATTGCCTCCGGCAACCACATTGCCAACGTCCCACTCATTTGATCCCAAGCTGTAAGAGCCTTGTGAAGCCGTGTATTCGTTGCCACCCACCCACACGGTAGTTCCGGGGTTTGGTAAAGATATTTTGACGCCCGTGGCCAAAGCAGTACCTGTATTTGTCAAGGTGAACGTAAAGGAAATATTATTATAAATAATCAAATCTGTCGAACTGGAAACAACGTTTAGCGAAAGGTCAATATCGCCGCCGCTGGGAGGTTCAGTCACTTGAAATGTCCGCTCAACCGGGATAGCTGGATTCCAGTTTGGGTCGCCGCCTTGGGTCGCACGGATCGTTACTATACCAACTTGGCCTGTCAACGAAACGGTATTTCCCGAAAGGGTGGCCGGGCCACTGACGACTTCAAAACTGACTGGCAAACCACTTGAAGCTGAACCTGAAATGGTAAAGTCGGCATCGGTGGTCAATTTGTCTTGAATGGCATCAAAGGTGATGACTTGGTTTTGCGGGCCAGCGCCGTTGACGGTAATTATTTGTTCAGAAAAAGCCGTTTGGCCATAGTCGTCGGTCACAATCAGGATCGCCGTAAACACTCCTATACTATTATAGGTGTGGTTCGGTGAAATGCCGCTGCCAATGTTGCCATCGCCGAAGTTCCAATCGTAACTTACAATTGCTCCATCGGTATCAAAAGAACCACTAGCATCAAAACTGACAACAAGTGGGACATCACCAGAAGTTGGCGTGGCCGTAAAAAGGGCATTTGGCGGAGCCGCACCAAAAGGCAACAATCGGTTGCCCAGAATAGGCCGCTCTTGTGCTCCATTCGGCAGTTGCCAACCAACTGCGAGGTTGTCTCCCCCACCCTGCTCTTTTTGCAATGCTTCAATGTAATAAAGCTGCCCGGCATTCAGTGAAATGAGCGCCGATTGTTGTTCGGGGAACTTTTCCCATTGGCGGGAACTCGACCAGCCTGGCACATTGGCGATCAGTTGCTTGTTGGCGGGGTCGTCGTCAGTACTGAGCCACAGCTCACCATTGTCATCACTCGAAATCCAAAACCGATAATTACCAGACATCGGCGGGCAAATGAAACCACGCACCCGCGTTCCATAATTATCCAAGACATCCACCGGTATTTCAAAAATAGAAATCAAGTCACTCGTATTGGGCGACTGGCTCAGGGGGATTTGTGAAACAGCGACCCCTCCAATCCCTGTCCATACGTCCCGTGAAATCTGGCCGAGGCCAGCACACCCAAGTCCATCGCCAACATTTACCCAAAAGCTTCTGTCCACATTGAATGCTGGACCAAAGTTTCCATCGCCCGGTTGGGTGGCGGTGATGGTCACCAGACCGGGCACACCATCTAGTGTGACAATATTGCTGAGCACGCTTGCTGGCCCTTCTTTTACATAAAAGATGACCGGCAGACCACTCGATGCACTGGCGCTGATGGTAAATGGCCCATCGGTTACCTCTTTGTCAGCAATGGCCGAAAAAACTATGCTCTGCGCATTGCCTGCACACGCAGGAAAAATATCTTTCACAAAATAATCCGATGCGCCAGTGGGGTCGGTCACGGTCAGGCTCAACTCGTACCAATAGCTGGGGCCATAACAACTCACCGGGGTAATAAAAGCATCTGCAATTGGCACGGTGAAAGTTTGTAACGGGTGGCTGTGATTGTTGTGAAACAATTTAACCTCCCAAAAATAATCCAACTGTCCAATAAGGTGGTTGGCGTCGGTGACTGTGGCTGAAAGTTCCAATGTTGTTGTGGTATGTGGGTCAAATGTATTAACCACATCAAGGCTGGTGGCCACGATAATTGGGGGCGAGTTATTGAGTGAAACATTGACGTTGGCCACATCGCTCAGGCCGCCGTTGTCGGTCACAGTGAGTGTCACGTCGAACCCTGTTGGGCTGGCACCACTGGTAAAAGTGTGAACAGGGTCGGGCTGGTTGCTCGTCGTTCCATCGCCAAAATCCCAGAGCAAGGTGAGCGGATCGCCATCCTGGTCAAAGGTGTTTTCAGAAGAAAAATTTACGGTGAGCGGTGCATTTCCAAAAGAAACATTTGCGGAAGCGAAAGCAACTGGGGTGTGGTTGGTCGTTCCTGTAAATGATATTTGCCTGATTTGGTTTGGCCAACGGACATAAAATAAGCTGGTTTGGTCTGGGTCGGTATTTAGAAAAATGCATGGCCCTGCGTCTGTGACAAAATTTTTCACTTCGATCGGATTCCAGTTTGCATCAAACTTAAAATTCCTGATCCAGCCCGCTCCATAATCGGCGTGGAAATAAGTGTCGTGCCATTCCTCCGGAAAATCTTCCCCGTGAAACCAAACCCCTCCTGTGCTGGCATTTCCCGAAAACTGAGGCCCAGGCAAGGTGGCCGAGCCAACATTTACGATCGAACCATTGACAAAGCCACGGGGGAATCCGGTGCGCCAATCTACTTTTGGTAGGTCATGCTGGGCAGGCGTGTAAGCTCCATTGTTATAGCCTGGCTGGTGAGTCATGCCCTCGTATTTCGGCCAACCGAAATTCATGCCGGGGCCCGTCACGATGTCCAGTTCTTCCCGATTACCCCAGCCCACATCACCAAACATAAGAACACCTGGGTTGCCATCTTCTGGGACATGGCTGCCACTTTCTGGCACCAAGGTCATACGGTAGGGATTGCGGACACCCCGCGCCCATATTCTGGAAGCGGGCGACTTAGGAGTAGCGGCATCCCAGTATGGATTGGTGGACAAGCCTTCCCCCGTCATCGGATCGAGGCGCAGTATTTTACCATTATAATTGTCGAGTGTCTGGCAACGGTATGCCCCAATGTTCTGCGCAGAAGTGATGATGCCATCGGTAATGCCTTGTTGCCAATAGGTCTCGGAGGCCGAACCCTGGTCGGTACTGCTGTAACTCGACCCGTCGCCCAAAGTAGCCAACAGCGTGCCGTCGTCCCCAAAGACCAGCGAGCCAGTACCGTGGGATTCATGCAAAATCGGTGGGCCATCGCCTGGCCCTTCCCCCAATAGGATAAAGCGGCTGGAGACTATTGTACTCGTCATGTTGGTTGCTGGATCGGCCTGGTAGCGGGTGATCCGGCCAATGGTGGCATCAAAATATTCGTCGGTGTTGGGGTCATACTGCGGGGTGCCGGCATGAAGCAGGTGATGCCTATCCACCACATAAAGCATATAGAAATAGCCGTTGGACAAGAAGTTGGGGTCGAGGGCAAAACCGAGCAGGCCAAAATCCCGCCAACCACCTACTTCATCGCTGATATCAATCAATGGATTGGTTGATTTAACACCGTTCTCCACGATCCAGACCCTGCCATCACGCTCCCAAACATACATGCGTCCAGCGGCATCCCAAGTGAAGCCGGCCAAGTCGTCCCAACCGCCCATGTAAAGTTGGTCGGTGAACCCTGCTGGCTGGGCAAACAACTTGTTAGGAACAGAAAACAAGAAAAGAAAAACAAAAACAACGGTGAGGGCAGTGAGCAGCAGCCTGCCCGGGTTAGTGTTTGAGTTCATGATGTTTGTATTTATTTGCCTAAGTGCGAACCTGAGGATTCGCAGTACAATTTGTGGTGTGAGACCCGCTCGAAAGTTTCTTTACTGGGAATGATAGGACGAAGGTAGGGATTTTAGGGTTTGCAAAAGAATAAGTGAAACGGATTTAGGTTAAACGGTTTCCTCCTTAGTTAAGCCAAACTGCTTTGATGCAATACATCAAAAGGCCGACGAAGATCAACAACAACGGCCAGGCTGTTTTGGTAGTGAAAGTGTTTTTCATTGTTCTTGTTTTGGGTTTGCAGTATTGAAATACACGCAATGTGGTTCATGGCAATACGAGTGATCCAGACTTGTAATTTGAGAAGAAGGAGAAATGTATTCTTGGAAGGGTGGGCAAAGATAAGTAAAAGATTTTGGGAAAGAAAGAAGCGCCGTGTAATAAAAAGCCGCCTGCCTTACATTTGGGAATAACGGATTCTCAATACCTGTTTCATCTTTTCGGCAGACGGAAGTTCTCGTCCCGCTCCTGCCATACCTCCCTACCGCTGACCATTTGCAGTAGGTAAATGCCCGCCGCCAGACTGCTCACGTCCACTTTGCTTCTGGATGCACTGACGGACTGCTGCCGACACATTTGCCCGGAGGGCGAGTAAATCGAAAGGACTGAGGTTTCCTCTGATTTTTCAGGGAAATAAAGGGTCAGTTCGCCAGTACTGACAGGGTTGGGATAGACCCGGAGGGCGGATTGCCAATCCGCCTTGCTATCAACACTCACCACATGTGAATACTCTGACTGCCCACCATAATCCATTTGCCGCAGGCGGTAGTAGTTGAGGCCGGGTAGTGGTTGTTTATCACTGTAAGTGGCGGTAGCGGTTGTCGTTTTTGAGCAGCAAAAGGAGTTTTATTCCATTCTACAATGTTCAAAGCAGGCCTCAGATACTCGATAATTTGGATAACTGGGGGTAGAATGGAGGGTTTACAAAAAACAATCTAAAATAGGCTCTATTGACAGATAGCAAAATAATAATGGCCGGGCACCCGAAAGTACCCGGCCATTCATCATTTCCTTTTTAATCTCTTATTTCGCGATCACCAGCCGTTGTACGAGCCGCTGGCCTTCCGAAACGGCATGCACGAAGTAAACGCCGTCCACGAAGTTGGGACTGAAAAGGTCAATCGTTACATTATGTTCTCCTTCCACTAACTTCCAATGCCAGACCATCCTGCCGAACTGGTTGTATATGGAAAGTCCGACAGCGCCGTCCATCCCCTTCAGGCCTATGACGGCATTGTCCGCTGCCGGGTTCGGGAAGACTTCCAGTTGCATGTCCCCGCCCTTTACCGGAGCAGTAGCTGCCCCTTCTGTAATGGGGGAACTGGGTCCTGAAACGATCATGGCCGGCGGCACAAGGTTCAGGCCACAGTCCTGGGACCAGTCCCAGTCCACATATTTCTCCGACTTGATCTCGTCCAGGCTGATGAACTGTCCGGTCATCACAGTGTGGTCGTTGGCCTTGCCCCTTGCCTTGATCTCCTTCTTGGCGTACACGTTGCCGAAGAAAGTATTGCCGTCCTTGACGTCGAACTTCTTCTCCGTATAGAACACCACGGTTTCCATGGCCGCGTTCACCAGACAGTTCTTGTCCAGCTTGATGTCCTTGTCCACGATGATCTCCGCAGCCTGTCCGAAGTCCATGACGGCATCTTTTTTCATCTTGATCTCCTTGACATATACCTCGGGCGCATCAAAGATGAGGGTGCCGTTCTTCCGCACTTCGACCTTCCCATAGCTGCTGCCCGTCAGGGTCACGGTCTGGCCTTCCTGCACCTTGATGTTGTTGTTGCCAGGGTTCGGGTTCCCCTTGAACGGGGGCAGCGTCACGTTGGCAGGGGAGCTGATCTCCTGGGCAACGGTGCTGTTGTTGGACACCTCGATTTCATCCGCCCTCGCAAATGTGTTGACGACAGAATTCTTTTCCACTTCGATCTCGCCGTCCGAACCCATGGCACCGACGCCACCGCCGGAAACGGTCGAATGGTCTTTCAGCTTGACCTCCTCGTCTGCGATCAGCACATAGCCCGAAAGCACATTGGATGCCGAGACGTTGACCGGTGCGGACTCTGTACTTGAACAGCCGCGGTCGTCGGTAACTGTCACGGTATAGGTACCGTTGCCCTGGATCAGCACACTGGCATCGTTGCCGAGGCCGGCAGACCAGCTGTAGCTCAATGGCGTGAGCAGGTCGGGTTCGTTGTCCACATTGACGGTCAGCACGGCCAATCCCTGACAGAAGGCCGGCACATCGGACTGCACAATGTCCAGGTCGGGAAGTGCATGTACGGTTATGTCGAACGAGCAGGTCGCGGTGTTGCCACCTGCGTCGAGGGCGGTATAGGTAACGGTGGTCGTGCCTACCTGGAAGACGGCCCCCGGCAAATGGCTGCTGGTAAAGCTCACCAGGCAATTGTCCGCTGCCAATGGCGCTGTCCAGGTGACGGCCTGCTCGCCGCAGTACCCGGCATTCGATGGACAATTGGAGATCGTAGGCGCTATATTGTCCTCCACGGTCACGGTGGCGGTACAGGCACTGCTGTTGCCGTTCACATCGGTGACGGTCAGCGTGACGGTGTTCGGCCCCACGTCCCCACAACCGAACACGCCCGGTGCCACGGTCATGAAAAAGATGCCGCAGGCATCGCTGGAACCGCCGTTCACGGCACTTGCAGTGGCAAGGCTGCCCTCCCCGTTGGCATCGAGCTGCACGGTCGCCGGTTTGCAAACAGCTACCGGCGCCACGTTGTCCTCGACGGTAACGGTTGCGGTGCAGGTATTTGTGTTGCCGTTGTTGTCGGTGGTGGTCAGTGTCACGGTGTTTGCGCTGCCCACTTCGGCACAGGTGAACGACGTGTTGTCGAGCGCAAGGCCGGAGATACCGCAGGCGTCGCTGCTTGCGTTGTCCACTGCCGCTGCGGTGGTGCTTCCGTTGCCGTTTGCATCGAGCTGGACGGTGACGTCCTGGCAGGCCGCCACGGGTGCTACGTTGTCTTCCACCATTACCGTGGCAGCGCATTTGCTGCTGTTGCCATTGTTGTCGGTGACCGTCAGTATGACGGTGTTTGTGTTGCCGACATCGCTGCAGGTGAACGCCGTGTTGTCGAGCGAGAGGCTGGCGATGCCGCAGGCGTCGCTGCTTGCGTTGTCCACCGCCGCTACAGCGGTGCTTCCGTTGCCGTTTGCGTCAAGCTGGACGGTGACGTCCTGGCAGGTGGCAACTGGCACGACGTTGTCCTCAACGGTGACGGTTGCGGTACAGGTGCTGCTGTTGCCGTTGTTGTCGGTGACGGTGAGGGTCACGGTGTTCGCCCCCACGTCGGCGCATGCAAAGCTGCTGTTGTCGAGACTCAGGCTGGCAGTGCCACAGGCGTCGGATGAGCCGTTGTCCACGGCTGCTGCCGTGGTGCTGCCGTTGCCAGCTGCATCCAATTGGACGGTGACGTTCTGACATTGGGCATTCGGTGCCTCGTTGTCAACCACCGTCACATCGAAGCTGCACTGGTCGGTGCCCACTGCATTGGTTGCCGTGGCCGTTACCGTTGTTGTGCCGAGGGCAAAAGTGCTGCCCGGGCCGATGTCATAAGTTATCGTCGAGGCAGGGATGCCCGTGGTCTCGGTAGCTGCATAGCTGACCACGGCTTCGCAAACACCCGCATCGGTATCAACCGTCATGTTGGCCGGGCAGGTGATGACCGGTGCCAGTCCAGTGACGGTTACATCGAACGAGCAACTCGTGCTGTTGCCGGCAGCATCCGTTACTGTAAAGATGTTCGCCGTAGTGCCGATGGGGAAGGTCGAACCGCTGGCAAGTCCTGCCGTTTGGGCGGTCGTTTGACCCGTACAGTTGTCCGTGCCTACCGGAGCGGTGTAAGTCACCGCAGCTCCCGCTGCGCTGGTAGCGATGGCGCTGATGGCTGCCGGGCAGCTGATGACGGGAAGTTCCATATCATTCACCGTCACATCGAAACTGCACGTCGCCGTATTGCCATTGCCATCATCTGTAGTAGCCGTCACCGAAGTAGTGCCGACCGAGAAGGCTGTTCCCGAATTCTGTGAGTAGCTCACCGTGGCCCCGCAGTTGTCAGTGGCGGTAGCCGAGAAAGTAACGGCTGCCTCACACACACCAAGGTCGTTATTCGCCGTGATATTCGCCGGGCAGGTGATGACAGGAAGTTCCGTATCGTTCACCGTCACCGTAAAGCTGCACTGGTCGGTGCCCACTGCGTTGGTTGCCGTGGCCGTTACGGCGGTGATACCGAGGGCAAAGGTGCTGCCCGGTGCGATGTCGTAAGTTATCGTCGAGGCAGGAATGCCTGTTGTTTCTGTGGCGGCATAGCTCACCACTGCTTCGCAAACACCCGCATCGGTATCAACCGTCATGTTGGCCGGGCACACGATGACCGGTGCCAGTCCGGTAACGGTCACGTCGAACGAGCAACTGCTGCTGTTGCCAGCGGCATCCGTTACCGTGAAGGTGTTCACCGTCGAGCCTATCGGGAAGGTCGAACCGCTGGCAAGTCCTGCCGTTTGGGCGGTTGTTTGACCCGTACAGTTGTCCGTGCCTGCCGGAGCGGTGTAAGTCACCGCAGCTCCCGCTGCGCTGGTAGCGATGGCGCTGATGGCTGCCGGGCAGCTGATGACGGGAAGTTCCGCATCGTTCACCGTTACATCAAAAGTACAAATGGCCATATTGCCAGCTGGGTCGGTAGCCGTGGCCGTTACCATGGTGATACCGACGGGGAAAGCCGTGCCGGTATTCTGTGAGTAAGTCACCGTTGCCGAACAGTTGTCGGTGGCGGTAGCTGCCGAATAGCTCACTGCCGCTCCGCAAACTCCGGCGTCGTTGTTGACGCTGAGGTTCGCTGGGCAGGTAATGGCTGGCGCAATTTTGTCGTTGATGGTCACTATGGCAGTGCAAAAGCCATTGTTGCCGTTGTTGTCGGTGGCTGTGAGCGTGACTGGATTCGGGCCAATATTGCTACAGCCAAAAGTATTGGGGCTTACGCTCACCAAGCTCACGCTGCTACAGTTGTCCGTACCGCTGTCGTACACACTGATAGGTTGTAGGGTCGCATTATTGCCAGATGCACCAAGGTTGATGGTAAACGGCTTGCAGGTGATGACCGGGTCTTCATTGTCCTCAACGGTCACCGTCTGGGCACAGGTCACTGATTGGCCATTGCCGTCGTCCGCCGTCCAAGTGACGGTGTTTGCGCCGAGCGCAAAAGCTGCCGGAGCATCGTTGGTCGGAGTGATGGTGGCGCAGTTGTCGGTGGCGGTTGCCGAGCCGAGGCTTACGCCAGTTGCTTCGCAAACACCTGCATCAGTACCGACGGTGAGGTCGGCGGGGCAGGTGATGGCGGGTGCTTCGTTGTCCTCAACGGTCACGGTCTGCACACAGGTTACGGCAGGGTTGCTGCCATCATCAGCCGTCCAAGTAACGGTATTTGCGCCGAGCGCATAGCTGGCCGGAGCGTCGTTGGCCACTGTCGCAGTGCAGTTGTCAGCCGCAGTGGCCGAGCCAAGTGCCACACCAGTCGCTTCGCAAACACCGGCATCGGCATCAATGGTAACATTGGCAGGGCAGGAGATGGTCGGGGCTATGTTGTCCTCGACGGTTACAGTTGCTGAACAAGAACTCGCATTATTTTCCACATCGGCTACGAACACTTCAATCGGGTTGCCACCTGTTTGGGAACAGGTGTACGAAGTTGTGGTGGAGGTGATGGTCAAACCTGAAAAACTGCTGCAATTGTCGGTAACCCCTGAAACAATGGTATTTAAATCTGCCTGTGTAACTGAATATGCCCCAAAAGCATCCAATTCAACTGTAACATCGGTACAACCAAATTCTTCGAGGTTTAATTGGGCATTCCAATCCCAACCTCCAGCTCCCGAACACGCGGTCCCAAACCCCATCCGGCCATTTGGATAGGCATCGCCAATAGATGAAAATTTAACTGTAAAACCTGAATTTCCATTCATTATCATGATAATGCCATCTCCGCCATTGACGGTCAATGGGGTGGCTAATGTATGGGCATTTACGCCATTTACTAAATCACCTGCACCGAATGTATGGCTGTACAGTAAAGTGCCAGAACAATCCAGTACCAATGGGTTTGCTATGGAACGCAGTTCTATAGTTCCCCCAGCAGAGGGTGCGCCTACAAATTCAAAACCCATACTCAAAATTTTACCAGCATTGGGAATTAAAAAAGATTGCGAATTCGAACCATTCCCATTACTGTTGACTGTCCCTACATTTGTACCTATGGTATTTGGTGAAGTAGGCAGGTCTGGTGTCTCGTTGTCCTCAACGGTCACGGTCTGCACACAGGTCACGGCAGGGTTGCTGCCATCATCGGCCGTCCAAGTGACGGTGTTTGCGCCGAGCGCAAAAGCTGCCGGGGCATCGTTGGTCGGAGTGATGGAGGCGCAGTTGTCGGTGGCGGTAGCCGAGCCGAGGCTTACACCAGTTGCTTCGCAAACACCTGCGTCAGTACCGACGGTGAGGTCGGCGGGGCAGGTGATGGCGGGTGCTTCCGTATCCGAACCAGCATTAATGGTTGCACTGCCCGTCGCTGCACAGGAATTGTCGTTGACATCCCTGACCGTTACGGTATAGGCATTTGGCGCAAGCCCACTGAATGTGTTGCTGGCCTGAAAAGTAGTACCATCAATGGAATATTCGATGTCGCTTGTCCCGTTGGTACAGCTACCGCAAGTGGCGGTCACGCTGATGGTGCCGTCGGCTGCGCCGAGGCAGATTTCGTCCGTGGTATTTATAGTCCCAACAGCAATCGAGCAAGGTGTTAATGCGGCGCAAAATGCTTGCCCATTGGGCGCACAAGCATCCACTGCCGTCAAAAACGGGATGGCTATCACATCGCCGTCATAGGTTTCGCCCGTACCGCCATTGTTGGTAGGGCCGGAGCTGTCTTCCCAATAATTATTGGCGGCAGCGAGAGAAAAAAGGGGTGTATTGTTGTCAACCGCAAAACCGGAGATGCAGCCGAAGGTGTTGTTTTCCACCAATAAATTTGAAATGGTGCCAGTTACGACGATGCCATTTGTGAGGTTGGTGAAAAGCGAACAGGTAAGGGTGTCGGTATGGGTGTTTGTGAAAAAGATACCTGTGTTGCGGTTGTCCACATGGATGTTGCTAACAGCGATGCCAGAACCTTGGATGATGTTCAGACCTTTACCTAAGCCAGTACCAGAAAGGTCAAGCCCGTCAATACCGATATTGGTACTGTTGAAAATGGAAATCGCCGTGCCATTGCCGAGGGTGGTCAGGCTGTCCGCACTTACAATCACAATATCGGCACCTGCCATATCGCTAATGGTGTAGCCGCTCATGCTGTTCAGCTCGATGCCGTTCTCCCCCGTACCTCCAAAAGTGTTGTCCTTGACGGAAAGCGTTCCGCCCACGCCCGTCATTTCGAGGGCATAAACGATACTAGTCCCTTTGCCAGAATTGGTGAGGTCGTTGCCCGTCACCGTCACGTTCGTGGGGCTGCCGGAGATGATGATGCCACGGTTGCGGCCGGTCACCTTGTTGTCGGTGAGTACATGGTCGCTGCCACCGCTGATGTTGATGCCGGTGCCGTTGTTCGCACCGCCGGAAGCGTCGAGGCTGTCCACGGTGATGGAGGTGCAGCTGAGCAGGTTCAGC
>JAJCYI010000049.1 GCA_029263015.1 Saprospiraceae bacterium
TTTTTCTATATGTCGCGACCAAATTAATCACTCCCCGACATATATAAAAAAAACAACCTGACAGGTCTGCATTCAATCGGTAATATTTATTTTCTCAAAATAACGTTCTTTATTATTTTCAATAATAAGGATATAAAGTCCGTTATTTAATTTAGAAACATCAATAACCGAGGTTGAATTATTATTTATTAAAACGGTAATTCCATTTAAATCTTTAATTGAAAATTTAAATGAACCAACGTTTAATTGGCTCTCAATATTTAAAATACCACTGGTCGGGTTCGGGTAAATATTCCATTTATTTTGTGCAGGAATATTAATTACATTATCAATAATAACGGGTTCTTCAATTTTGCATTTTGTCAGCACCCCCAATAAAAGACGCTCTTTTGCAGGGATTATTCCTGTATTGAAACTGTTAGGCAAGCCGATGGAAGCTATATCCAAATTTAATTCTTCAAAAAAATCTGGAACTTCATTTAAATATAAAGAATTGAGAGATACTGAAGTAGTGCCAGCGGGAATAATATTTCCTTTTACATTATTTCCATATTCAAAATGCCCTATACCTGCCAGATCATAAAACCCCAAGAATAAAGATGTGGATGTTACTTCATTCCCAATAAAAACCTGTCCATCCGAAGGCATGCTTGAATTCATAAATATACCATAATGTTCGGCCCGGTTTCGCAAGAATAAGTTGCCCGGTCCATTGATACCGTGTGAGTCGTCAATGACAATATTTTGTCCTATATTCCCCTCGAATAAATTGAGGTATGGATAGTTCCCATGTAATAATAAGTCGCCAGCAGAGTCCTCCGGCAAACCAACCTCCGTCCAAAAAGGATTAATCGAATAATTATACGAAAGTACATTGCCGTTGGCGCCAGCCTGCAATAATATGGAGTGGCGGAGGTGGTCGAATATATTATTATCAACCAGGCAGTCGCTGGTATTGTATTCCAGTACGACGCCGTACCCCTGGCCTCCGTCGCCGTATGCATGGGCGTCTTTAAGATGACAGCCAGTCACCCAAATGTGTGAGCCATTCTCAATGTCCACATGTGCAAAATTCCCGTTGTGGGAACTCACTCCTTTTACCCAACAATTGGCTGCATAACTAAAATAGATATTACTGGTCTGCGAATCAGTGGCGTCCATTCTCTCAATGTGTAGACACTCAATTCCAGTAAATTTAATAGGATTTATTTTTTCAATTAATGGACTTTCCAACAGCAATATGTTTTTCCTGATATTTTCTTTAATAATAATATTGTTACCCTGTATTTCTTTAATCTGGCATATTTGACCAGTGCTGTGTTCTGCCCAAGCGCTAAAAACTAAATCTATATCTTCCGTCTGTGTTCTAATAAAATCACCCACTTGAAAAGCGGAAGTTCCATCCACAATTAAGTCGCTTGCTTCTTTAGATATATTATTGGTTATGTTGGCCGTGATTCCTGTCGATTCGCCTTTTATTATTATTGCGTGGTCTTCCGTTCCTAAATCAAAAATAAATTTAGTTTCATCAGAAGATGCTCCTTTTAATACCTGGCCACTTTGCAAAAAAATCGGACTATCAAAAAAATAATCCCCAGGAGGGAAATAATAAACCATTGGATAGTTAGGATTCGCATCCATGATGGCTTTTAAAATAATATTATTGGGTGTATTCCCATCGGCGATCACGCCATTTGACAAAACATTAATTGTATCAAAAACAGGTACATCGGCATGGATGCCGGCATTGTTCCAATTGGTGGTTTTGTCTGCTGGAATCGTTTGGGAAGAAGTGGTAAGTGGAAGGAAAAAAACGGAGAGGATTACAAATAAATAATACTTGACCTGCATGAGATTTTATTTGTGTGTGGAAAATAATGGCGGCAGATAAACTTCATAAGGCTAAGAATTAAATTTTTTGATGGCGTCTTTTGCCCCTGTACTTCATCACGTCCTCGTCTTGATAGCTATGGCTATCAGACTCCGGTGTTCTTCGTACAGAAACAAAAACCACACCTCAAAAACATCCAATTCTCAGCCTTATGAAGTTAGTGAAGCCAGAATAGGGCAAGGCAAGTTCTATTTTTTACAATATAGTTTCAGATCATGGATTGTTCGTTCAAAGGATGTCTCAAATGTCATATTATCCACCATTCACGATGGCCAATTTACCATCGCCACTCACGGCCATGCGGGTAATGGCAGAAATGCCCATGGTTTTCAGGTCGGCTATTTCTTCCCAGCCTTTGTCTTGCAGCGGGTGGAATTTGTAAAGCCGACTTCCTTTCCCCATTAGGATGACGCCATCGGGAAGGATGACAAAATCTTCCACATTGGGTAGGGCCTTGATGATTTCCTGGACTTGCAAGGTGCTTTTGTTCATGGCCTTTACCATCCAGTTGTTATCAGTTATTTTATGGACAAATACCAAGCGGCCATTGGGAGAAGATTGGAAACAGCGCCCCACGTTTGGTGCTAAATGGCGGGAAGATTCATCGCGGGTGTCTGCTATGGAAAGGTAGTTTGTCGCAGCAACATTGAACACCGCAACGGTAAACCGGTCGAGCCAATGATAATATCCTGCTCCTCGGAGGTATCGGAACACCGCCCGCCCCTTATTGCCACGGTCGAGTGGGTATTGCCAGATTCGCTGGGAGCGTTCTTCGTCCATTTCGACCCTGACCACTGAGAAATAAAGATTGCCCGGTATGGATTTCGGCGAATATTCTGATTCGGGCGTTTTGGTCATGCGGAGTTTTGTCTTTTTCTCCAAGTCCAAGAGGTATATGTCCGTTTGGCCTTCGTTGGGCATCTGCACCGTCAACAGCAGTTCCGTGTTGCTGATAAAAGATGGCTGATTGTTGTACCCCGTTGGGTTGAACCCTGTCAAATACCTTGGGTTTTTAAACAAGATGGTGGAATCTACCCTTTCCATGTCGAGTAAATAAACGGAGCTAAAGGGCAAGTCTTCAGTCTGGGAACTGGAGGAAAAACAGCAGGCAATAAAAGCCAGTATCAATATCTTACGCATACATTTTGTTTTTGTAATTGAATGTACAAAGTAATAGATTTTATTCCGAAGTTTGAAAATTCCCGACTTGTCTTTGGAAATTTGGGATTTCGATCAATTTCAATACCACATTTTAATTATGACAAACTGTACACCTTTTAAAAATTTTATTCCTATTTTCATCATCGCATTTACCAGTGTAACTGTATTTGCCCAGCCCGAACTTGTATTGAGCAACTTCGCAACAGGATTTAACAGCCCAGTTGACATTGCCAATTCTGGCGACGAACGGCTCTTCATTGTTGAACAGGGGGGCGTCGTTTGGGTTTTGGATGCCGGTGGCAACAAATTGCCGGCCCCCTTCCTCGATATTGACGATAGGGTCGGGTCGGGTGGCGAAAGAGGGCTTTTAGGTATCGCCTTTCACCCCGATTACCCGAACTCCGGCTACTTTTTTGTCAATTATACCAACAATTCCGGTGACTCCCGCATTTCACGTTTTTCGGTGACGGATGCTGACCCAAACATAGCAGACCCCGATAGCGAACTCATCCTCCTGGAAGTATCCCAACCGTTTGGGAATCACAATGGCGGCTGTATTAAATTTGGCCTCGATGGCTATCTCTATACTACTTTAGGCGATGGAGGCTCGGGTGGAGATCCGCAAGGAAATGGCCAAAACCGCCAAGCTTTTCTGGGAAAAATGCTCCGCATTGACGTGGACGGCGGCTCACCTTATTCCATCCCCGACAGCAATCCTTTCAGCACCGACGACGAGACTTTGGACGAAATATGGGCACTGGGCCTCCGAAATGCCTGGCGTTTCAGCTTCGACCGCGTAACAGGGGACGTCTGGACCGGCGACGTGGGACAAAGCAATTGGGAAGAAATTGACTTCCAACCAGCTTCCAGTCCTGGCGGTGAAAACTATGGCTGGCGCTGCTACGAAGGAGACCATACCTTCAATACTGGTGGCTGCGATGATGCCAGTACGATGACTTTTCCAGCTTTTGAATATTCAAATTCATCTAGCTTGGGCTGCTCTGTGACAGGAGGGTTCGTGTACCGGGGATGTGAATTTCAGGGGCTGTATGGCCATTATATCTTTACTGATTTTTGTTCTGGCATTTTCTGGAGCATTGTGTCTGACGGTCAAGGTGGCTGGATTACGAACCAATTGGCCAATCTCACCAACAATAATTTTTCCACCTTCGGGGAAAACAGTGGGGGCGAACTTTTTGTCGCCGGGCTTAGTACCGGCATTATTTCAAAAGTGACTTCCTCTTCAGGTATGCTCTCGGCAACTGGCGAAAGCTGTGAAGGGGAAAATGACGGCAGTATTTCATTTACGATCCCTACCGATCAGTTTACCTCAATATTGTGGAATCCAGATATCCTGGGACCTACTCCCACCAACCTCGCACCTGGCATGTATTCTGTGGAAGTTACTACCAGTAATGGATGTAATTTTATGCAAACAATTGAAGTGGGCGCTGGCGAACCTTCTCCCGACCAACCAATCGTGAATGTCGATCAGGACGGCGTGCTGACCACTGATGCAATAGCTGATTCCTATCAATGGTATTTTAATGGTGTCCCAATCTCTGGTGCTACTGATAATTCGCATGTGGCTACCGAAAGCGGCAATTACAGCCTCGTCGTAAGCAATGCCAATGGTTGTGAAACCACTTCGCTCGAAGTGACCGTTACCATTACTTCCACAGCGTATCAAGAGTTGGGTTTTGAAATGGCTTCCATTACCCCTAACCCATTTCAAAATACTATTCAACTTCGCTTGGAAACACCCCAGCAAATGGGTTTTGAAATAATCATTTCCGATTCCAGCGGAAAAATAATCAGAGATGAAGACCAATCCGCCAATGGTTCTTTTGAAAAAACATTTAACCTTCAGGACTTGCCTTCCGGCATTTATTATTTCTCCATAAAAAATAAAAAAGGGGATTGGACGGAACAAGTGGTCAAGAAGTGAAATTGATTGATAATTGTTGATTTGTAAAGCAGTTCTGAATCAATCAACAATTATCAATCACCAACTTATTTCACCCTCTCCAAAATATAGCTCCACAGTTTTTCCAAAGGGACGATTTCCAATTCTTGGATGATGCCGCGGTAGAAGAAAGGTTGCTCCTCCAGCTGGTTGAGGTATTTCTCGGTGCCCGTCATCCTTGCTGGGTCGAAATCGGCTTTTGAAAGTTGGTGCAACAATCGGATAAAATTAATCATTCGGTGTTGACCGTCCCGGCTCAATTGTTTGGTCGCATAGCTGCGAAGCCTATCGATCCGTTCAGAGGCCATTTGAAAATTACTTTTTTCAAGATAAAACAAGAATTGGGCGATGACCAAATGCACGGTGAACGTGCGGAGGTTTTTTGGATAAATAACTGGGTCGTTCAAAAACCTGGTCAGGCGGAAAGTACGAACTGCCTGTGCCCGCAGCACCGCGATTTTATCTGGCTGGCTTTCAAGGAAATAATTGAGGTAGGTTTCAAAAATTTTCCATTTCTCACGGGTCTGGTGGTCCAGTCTCTTGAATTTAGAATGGTTCTTGGCCCTGTTGAAAATGGCCATGGCGTTGATGTAGTTTTCAGTATGGAAAGCTAATAACAGATAGTATTCCAGAAAGCGGAACCATAGTTTGCGGCCTTCTGGAAAAGTACGCAAGCTCTTTTCCACGTTGACCCTTCCGTTTTTGAAGTCCCTCAGATGGAGGTAGGCGGTCATTTTTTTCAGGTGGAAAGTGGCCAATTTATCTTCTTGGTAATAATTGGGATTGTCCTCAATATATTTTTCTGCCTGGTTGCAAACCTCCAACATAGCAACATAGTCCCGCTGCAATTCGTAACGAAAGGCCCACACCAAATACATATTGTAATTGATGACCGGTGAATCGTGCTCTTCTGAAAGGCAAACCAGGTCGTCACAATGTTTAAAGAGTTGCTCTTTAAGTTCAGTCATTTCAAGGTTGGTCATGTTGTATTTCAACAACGCTTGCTGGAAGAGTTCTTCAGATTGCATTTCGGCTTCCAATACGATTTTGTATTCTTCCAGGTGGTCGTTGTAAACTGCGTATTCCTTCTCCAACCCACCTTCGGCTGCGTATTGACGTAGAATGCGGCAGCAATTGACGATCACATCTGCAAATTTAAATTTAAGTGCCGTCGTCAAAATGGACTTTGCCAGGTCTTGGGCTGTTTGGTGTGCATTGTTGGATGCCAAAATCTTCACCAACGTCCAATCTTTGTTGCAGGAAAAATATGCCCTGTCATAATTTGAAGAGCTTGGCAAGTTCACATCAATGAAAAACAAGGTGTTCAGCAGCCTTTTGCGGAAGCGGGATTTTAATTGCCGGTATTTATCGTGCGAAGGTGTGCAGCCATAGAGTTGGGTGGCAGCATCACGGTCGTTCCTGAATTTACCAGAACTCAATGATTCGTAAAATTCGGCAAACTTGCTATTGGCGCTTTCCAATGTAGCACTGTCGAATATCTCAATCTTCCGGACTTTTTTCTTGGTAACAATTTTAGAAACTTCTATCAAATTTTTCATGGCTATACCTAGTGTTGTTTAGTGTATTGCGATCGTATAGCCAGAAAAATAGATGGGAAGGCCTGCTCAATGTTTTGGCCTCTTTAACTTTTACTGCCCTGCAAAGACTATTCCCTTTTTGAGGAATTAGACTGTCACAAATGGCCGTTTTTGGGATTTTGAGGTTGGTGATTGTGACGGATCGACCATTTATTCCTGTGGCCACCAGTTCCAAAGATCGATCGGATCGCCTGGGCGGCGGTCCGATCGGCGGCATTCGGTAAAATCAAAAAAGTGTAGCGCACCGTAACTGCCTTTCATAAATTCCCCATGGATTTGCCATCGTTCAAACAAAAAAGAAGGGCATGGAGAAATATCCATGCCCAAAAAAACTCACCCTTTTCAGGATGAGAAAAAAAAAGAGTTTTTTGGTTTTGGAGGTACGTGGTTGTGTTTGAAAAGGTGGTCTATCCAAAAGGGCGGGATTTAAAATCCCACCCTTTTGGATAGACGGGCACAAATCTAAGATTATTTACTTCGTAACAACCAACTTCTTAACGCCATGCCCTTCATCCAAAAGCAAATGTACCAAATACATGCCTGGAGGAAGACCTGACAATTCTATACGTTGGACTCCCTTTGCCAGTTCACCAAAATCAAGGGAAGTCAATTCTTTGCCTTGCAGATCAAACACGCTTACTTGAACGAGTTGATTCTGAATCAAATCTAAAGAAAGGTATGCTTCGCCAGCGGAAGGATTGGGTGAAATACGCCAATCAATTTTCTCTTTTTCGACTTCCTGGCTGCTGGTGACTTGGACTGGAGGCGAGACCTGCACATCTGTATAAATGCGGTACTCTCCCGGCACGAATGTGACGCTGGCATTGACATCATTGACCTGCAACGGGTCACCAGAAAAATACTCGTACCAAGTGCCCGTGTGCTGGAATTTTGGATTGAACGTTTGGTTGATAACATTAAAATTGCCCAAAACGGCGACGTTCATGGTCGTGTGGTTGAGGTGGATGGTTTTCCAAAATTGATCCACATCCATATCAAAATCAGTGGTCTGGAACACTTCATTATTGTTTCTTAAATGCAATAACGAACGAACCACATTATAAACATCCACCCTGTCCTGATCTACTGTGTAATCCCATCGAACCGGCTTTGGTGATGTCCGACAATCCGAATTAATGGTTACGCCATCCTCACAGGTATTAATAGAAAAATCATAACCCAGTTCACCAAATTGCCACAGCATTTTTGGCCCAGGTACTGTGTAAAAAAATGTACTGGCCAATTCAACCCTATCCAATGCAGTGGACATGTCTGTCACATCATAGCCACCATTTGAATTGCCGTATTGGAGATTTTTGTACATCATACGTTCTTCATCATGGCTTTCCATATAGGCCACGAGCGAGGGGTTGTTCCAGCCACGGCTTTTGTAAGATACGCCTGACAAATTGGAATTATATCCCATTGCCGCTTCCAAATATTCATTGTGTACACCAGCACCCGACCACGACATCATGCCGTATTCTGAAAGTTCTATTTCTTCACTATTGGCAGTAAAATGTTCGAGAATCACATAAGCACCAGTGCTGGTATTCCAAATTTCATCGGCATAAATTTTTAAGGTTTCGATCCTTTTGACATCGTGATTGCCAGCCTCCCACGGGCCATTGGTGTTTTGTGTAAACCCTTTTGACAGGTCAAACCGGAAGCCATCAATTTTATATTCATCCAGCCAATGGCGAGTTACTTTTTTTACATATTCTCTTGTGTAAAAACTCTCGTGGTTGAAATCAAAAAAAACATTGAAAGCATGGGTCGGCTCTTCGTTCAGCCAAGGATTGTTGGCTGCTGGGCGGAAATCCTGACTGTTCCAATAAAGTGCTGCCAACGGATTAAGTTCATGGGTGTGATTGAACACTACATCCAGAATCACTGCCATTCCTCTATCGTGACATTCATCAACAAAAGCCTTGAATGCCTCAGGAGTTCCATAAGCTTTATCAAGGGCAAAATGGAAAGTTGGGTTGTAACCCCAGCTGTTGTTTCCACTGAATTCATTTGGAGGCATCAGTTCAATGGCATTGATCCCAAGTTCCTCGAAATAATCCAACATTGCGGTCAAACCATTGTAGTCATTTGTGAGAAAATCCCTCATCAGCATTTCATAGATTACCAAACTGTATTTTTCAGGCCGCTGAAAATCAGTTACTTGCCATTGGTATTCTGGTGCGCCAGGTTGGCAAAGCGAAACTATTCCAAATGCCTTCCCCGTGGGGTATGGATGAATATTTGGGAATACACTCGGATCTATCCAGTTATCATTTGAAGGATCAAGGATGAGATCGCTAAATGGATCAGCAATATTTATTTCCCCATCCACAAGATATTGAAAACTGTAGGTTTGGCCTGGCGTAAGCCCTCCAACAGAAATCCACCACATCGTGCCGTCAGGCGTCCTTTTCAGTTGATAATCAGTATCGAGCAACCAATCATTAAAATCTCCCCTCAAAAAAACATTCTGTTTTCCAGGGGCGACCAAGACAAAGGTTATTTCACTGTCGCTGATATAATTGATGCCAGGTTCTGCCCCTCCTGGAAGTGGTGCAATTGTATTGCTAATTGGCACCACATAAATGAAAGAGGCGGTTATTGTTTCGATGCCATTGTCCGCAGTAAATTCAACTAAATGAGTCCCTGTGCCAGACACCTGGATGTCGAATTGCAGCGTAGTTCCATTCGTTGTGGCAAGCAGGTTGCTATTGTCGAAAAGCGATAATGTTGCGGTCTGGCTGGCTGCTACCGTCACCGAAATAACAGCACCATCTTGTGTGAAAACTGACGATCCTGATGGCGATACAAAGCTTGCCGAGAAAAGACTGTTATCGGCATGTACATCATAAAAGATATCTCCACCTCCAACATCCCTTCCTGTTTGCGAACCATCGCCATTCCTGAATACAAAGGCCATTTTTTGGATTACTTCCTGATCATCGGTTACATTAAACCGCTGGCGGATATTGGGCGTTATTTCCCAACTGAACATCTCAGGTTGGCCAAACACCGGTTCCATTTTCCATGCAGCATTGGCCACTCCCCAATCAGTGAAAACATATTTCCAATCAGATGAACTATTGCTTTTGGATGTGATGAGTCCAGCATGTAAATAAACATCACAATTGCATCCTGCAAGACCACCATTTCCCTGAGTGGCATCAAAAAAAACCGTGACCGGTTCATCGTCAGTTGGGAATACAGGATCGGTCAGAACGACTTGGGAGAAGAGGAAAACCTGTAAAAACAGAGAGAGGATTGTTGTAAATATAATATCAAGTTTCATAAAAATAAAGTTAGTGTAATGTTGTGAAATACCGTTCATTACAAAGTTACCCGTCTTGGCTTCTTAAAAAGAACGCACGAATGACAATTTGGATAAAATTAAGGAAACACATTACCTTAAAGGGTTGATTTTCAATACGTTAATATTATTTAGGTTTCACATAAAGAAGCCCCTGAAAATCAATTTTCAGGGGCTTTGACATCCATGCAATTAACAGGAATTACTGTTTGAACGGATCGGAATATTTCACGTGAGCAATACTTTCGGTATCAGTCAGTGTATGCAGGAATGCCAACAGTGCATCTTTCTGGTTTTGAGTGAGGTTGAGGTTTCTTGGGCCATTTCCATCTTTCAAATTAGCGTGAAGATTGTCGTGGTTCTTGACCCCAGAGCTATAATGTTCGATCACTTCTTCGAGTGTCTCAAATCGCCCATCGTGCATGTAAGGGCCGGTAAGTGCTACGTTGCGGAGCATAGGTACTTTGAAAACACCCACATCGGAAGACTGTCCCGTAATCTCCTCCATACCTGAATCTTCATAATTTATCTCCAGGCCATTGTTGGCGGAAGTGACAGAAGTAGAGAAGCCAGGGCCGAGGTTGTGGCAACTAGCACAGTTCGCATTGAAGAGTTGCTTGCCGAGGTTTTCTTCTTCAGTGAAGTTGTTGAAGTTCGCCTCTGAACTGAAGTGTTTTGCCCAGCCATCATCGAACCTGGTGTTGAAGCAGGCTATTGAACTGACAAAGACATCGAGGCTCGTCAGCAATTTATCTTTGTTTGTAATATTGGTTCCAAACTGCCCTTCTGGAAATGCTTTGTCAAACAAGATGCGATAGTAATCATCCTGGATCAATTCGGAGGCCAGCGATTCAATACTGGGGATGCCCATCTCAATCTGGTCACGCATGGTCAGGTCACTTTGTTCGGCGACCGTGCCAGCCCTTTCGTCCCAGAACATGCGGGTGCCGCCAAATCCATAATAGGCATTGAAACTTGGAAAAGCACCAAGGGCAAGTGAATTTCTTTTGGTGTGCTCCCCTTCAAATCCTTCGCTGAATGCTTTGTCGTCGGCAAATGCCCTCTTGGCCAAGTGGCAGGAGGAACAAGAAACCTCACCATTGGCGGAGAGCCTTTGGTCATAAAACAAAACACGGCCCAGTGTCGCTTTATGTTTATTTGAATTTACCCTGCTGTTGCCCAAGTGCGGGGGCAATTGGACCATATAATTATGCGCTTCTATTGGGATGTCAAGTTTCTTCGTGAGCGTGGCATACTCATCAGATGAATATGCGTGAATAGATGAATCTACTTGGTCTTTGATGCAAGAAGATAGAAGGAGAGCAAATAGAGGAGTAAAGAGAAAGTATTTAATTTTCATAACAGATGGAGTTTTGATGAGAAAAGGAAATTTAGGCCCGCTGACTAAATAAATGTTCATTTTTGGCTGCGTCTTTTGCTCTTATTTTTCCTTTAAAATCAGTCATAGTATCAACAATATTCCTTTTTTTAAAGAAAAACTAAAACCAAAATAAGCTACCCAAAATTTGAGCATTTATTTAGTCAGCGGGCCTTAAATGTAACGATATTGAATTTATAGCGCTGTCTTTAATCGAAATCTTAACAATGTTTTTTACGGAAATGTCAAATCATACATGTCGCTCGAGGGGGAATGGTAACTTAATAAGGTGTGTGATTTTACTCAAACCAAATATCTTTGAAGTCGTCAATCTCCCGCCTTTCCCGTTTTGTTGGTCGGCCCACCCCTTGGTCCCGGTGCTCTGCTCCAGCTTTTCCTACGAACCAATCTTTGTACTTGTTCATCTCCTCCTCTGGGGTCAAATTTTCATAGCATTCGACTGCGATGGCAGCACCCACCCTTTTTTCAATCAAAGTCTTAACCAAAAATTCAAGGTTGTGGCCACCCTTTTTCACATAAACCATTTGCCCGGCAACTACTCCTTCTGAAGGTTTTGCAGCAACTTCCCCAATCCGAATTTTCCCCGATTTACATGCATCCGAAGCCTTTGTCCTCGATTTGAAAATGCGGACACTCCAGAGCCATTTATCTATTCGTACTTTTTCCAAGTTTTGAGTTTTAAGTTAGTGAACTTTGAGTGGTAAACTGCCTACTGCTTACTGCCTACTGGAAACTGCAAGTTCATCGCTTCCATCGTTTCACACACTTTTTTGGAAATGAGGTAATCCCGGTACCACCGCTCATCTACAGGAACGATGTCCCAGGAAAACTGGCTTTCGTTGATGGCGTATTCATAGCATCTCCTATAATCCGCCCAATGTTCCCGTTCCTTCCAATCGTTGTCATTGTGTTTCCAACTTTTGTCAGGTTCATCGATCCGTTCCTGTAATTCAAGCGCCTGTTGCTCAAAAGAAAGGTGGAGATAGAATTTCAGTACAGTTGTATGGTTGTCAAATGTCAAAAGTTTTTCAAACGCATTGATGGCCTCCATTCTGTTCTTCACCCTTTTTTCATCAATCCATCCATGTACCCGCTGAATGAGGATGTCCTCGTAATGCGACCGGTTGAAAATCTTGATGTTTCCTTTTGCCGGCACTTGTTGGTGTACCCGCCACAGGAAATCGTGGGCAAATTCAATATCAGTAGGCTTTTTGAAAGCATAAACATCCATATTAAAATGGGTGCATTCCTTGAAAACCTTTTTCACAGCGCCGTCTTTTCCGCTGCCGTCCATTCCTTGCAAAATAATGAGGAGGGAATGCTTTTTTTCAGCCCGCAGGATTTCATTTAGTTCACCTATCCGGTCCTGATATTGCTTGGTCAAGGCCTTTAATTGACCTTTGTCAACGTCAATTGGAGGCTTCGTTGAAGTGTCACTGAGTTTTACCATAAGAATAATTGGTTTTGCTTTAATATCCATACTTGCAAAAAAGCCGTTTTTTCAGGGCTGCACTCAGTACGGATAGCAAGACGTAGTAATGTTATGAATAGGTTTGGCAAGTAGTCTGTGTAATAAATAAATTGTGTTTTTAATTTCTCCTCCAAGGGGTTTCAGCCCCTTGTCGTCAGGTTTGTGTTTTCATTATTTGTAAAACGATGAGAATCATTGTTTTACACGGAGTTTAATCTCTAATCAAACTAAAAACCTGATGATCAGCCACTAAGATAACGTGAGTTCTGGATAATGATCCTTGACAATCAAGAGCTTATGGCGGTTTCAGTCCTTTGATTGTCCCGTTAGGGACGGAACATGGGTAGCAATGCCAAACCAACGGTATTTTTCGTGCCGTAGGTACGTAAC
>JAJCYI010000050.1 GCA_029263015.1 Saprospiraceae bacterium
GAAAATGTTACGTACCTACGGCACGAAAAATACCGTTGGTTTGGCATTGCTACCCATGTTCCGTCCCTAACGGGACAATCAAAGGACTGAAACCGCCATAAGCTCTTGATTGTCAAGGATTATTATCCAGAACTCACGTTAAAATAGAACCTGCCATGCCCTTCAGCAATATTCGCTGTCACCGATCTGGAAGAGCAAAGTATTTGTGATGTCAATAAATATTTTTATTTGGTCGGGAAATGGTTCTTTGTCAATTTTGAAATCTTTTTCCTTAAAAACCTGCATTTTTTATAAACATCCAAATCTGTAAAGCTTCGAGAACTCATAACTTAAGTTTTTGGGGTAAGGGAGTAGGCAAAATTCTTCTCAAGGCACCTTCCTAATCACTATTCACCGGTCACGAATCACTAAAGACTAATCAAAAAAGTTATCGTATTGATTCCTATGTCCAACCCGTTCGGGCATTTTGATAGGTTCACTTAGGTCCAGGACATCAGTGTCGTCGTTGGCTTGTTGGAGGATGGTTTTTTTCTCAGAACCAAGCAACAAAGACATACTTTCATTTTCCCACTTCTCCAGCATTTCAAGTCCTTCTTCTTCGAAAACTCCATTTTGTAGGTCAATGGAATCCATGAAACTGGCAGACACCTCCATGAAGCGTTCCATCTCCCCGACCTTTTGGCTCACATCGTCAGCGATGGCTTCCAATGCTTCATCGAACATGGCTTTTTTGTCTTTATCCCCCTGAATGATATTACGGGCATTCCGCATCGCCGAAGTAGAAGCCATAATAGCTTTACGCTCTTGTTCTTTGAGTTCTATCTGGTCTTTGATGTCTTCCATCATGATCTCCGAATTCTCGTACATCTTTTTCAAGACCCGGTACAAAACTTCCATTTTTTTGTACAGCACATCGAGGCGCATGTTGGAATCCCTGAGTCGCCCAGCTTTTCTTGACTTCAGCACGACCATCGCTTTATTGTCCACTTCTTTGGCCTTGCTGGCAAGTTCCAAGTTGTTCCTGATTTCCTTCTTGTTCTTGTGGATGATCTCACCCAACTGGTGCATTTGCCCCCGCAGTTTATTGATCTGTTTGTTCATGTTGCGCAGATTATCCTGCAAATCTTCGATATAGCTTTTCAAAATGCCAATAGGATCAATTCGGACAAAAAGCCCTGTAATCCAACGCATGACACTTTTGTAGCCATAACCGATCAATGCCCGCATTTTGGGATCCAACATTAAGTAGATCAACCCTGAAAGAGCAATCAACATAATGACCAGATAAACGGTGTTTTGAGCCAATATCAATAAAGGCCCGATCACGCTTGAAAGCAGAAAACCTCCACCAATGAGCAAGAGTATCAGGAACAATGCCCCTGTCACGCCTTCAGGGCGTTTCCAAAATGATTTGCTTTTTAAGTTGTTATTTGCCATATATGAACGGAAGGTGTTAGGTTGGTTTTTGGTTACTGCCTACTGCTCCATCTGGGTTAGGCTGCAAATTTAACTTAAAAGTTTCAGCACATTCAAAAGGAATCCTAAACAGAAAAAACGAATTCCAAAACTTGCAACATTAACCAAATCACTGTTATTCAAAAACATGCTCCGACCAACCCTTTTTTATTTAAGATAAAACCATCATTTAAAGTATCATTGACCAACGGCCCCACCATTCACCATTCACCATTCACCATTCACCATTCACCATTCACCATTCACCATTAATCATTAATCATTAATCATTAATCACTCATCACTCATCACTCATCACTCATTTCAAATACTTCTTCATATTCTCTACGTCTTTCAAAATCTGTGCGACCAAAGTATTGTATGAGGCAATAAAATTATTCTTGGTGGTTTCCATATTGGTCGTGGCTTGACCGATTTCTTGCCGCAATTTCTCCATTTCTACTTGGTGTTTTTTCACTTCCCCCGTCAGTTGCTTTATTTGTTCCACCTTCTTTTGGGCAGCAGCTTCCAATTGGTTGATTCTGTTTTTCCGGCCTTCTACTTTGGCCGTTTCTTGGTTGGCCAGTGCTTGTTCAAACTTCGCTTCTTCCCCTTTCAGCACATCGAGGTAATGACTCGCCGTTTCAATTAATTTTGGTGGGGTGGCCCCCATTGCCTGGGCCATCGCAAAAGCAGATTGGTAACGCACCTTTTCCTCCATGGCCATTTTCTCCAGCGATTGAAGTGATTGCTTGTATTCCAGATAATCAACTCCGGGCAGGTTGTTTTTTTCTAAAGCACCAAAAAGTATATCCGTGAACTTGGCCGAAACCTTTCCTGGCTTCCCTGCAGTGGATTCTTTTACCATCGCCTTTTTAGGGTCGTTTGGATTAGACGAGGGCCTTGTCCCTTTGGATGCAGGCGGTTTGCCGGCACCTGGTTTTTCTTCTTCTATTACAAACAACGATTTTATACTTTTGAAATCGAAAGCCATTTTTTAGTGATTGGTGAATAGTAGTTGGTGACTTCGCAATGGTATTGAGCTTATTGAATATGATAAGACCTAACGCCTGAATTGCTTAATTACCGAATAATGCAAAGTTATGATAACAGTCAACATATTATAATGCGATTACCTATTGGACTAAATATATTTGCGGGCTGGATTACTAATCTCTTATAACCAATCACAATTCTCTAATAAACATGACCTTCGACGTTACCATTCCTGTGCTTAACGAAGAACCTACTCTTGAAAAACAGGTGCTCATTTTACATGGTTTTTTGAAAAAGAATTTCCCCAAAAAAGGTCAATGGAAGATCATTATTGCAGACAATGGCTCAACTGACCGAACTATTGAAATTGCCGAATCCATCGCAAAAAAACACCCAGAAGTGGTGCCCTTGACTGTTCCCAGAAAAGGAGTTGGACTGGCATTGAAACATTCTTGGGGACAATCCACCGCCGATATGGTTGGTTACATGGATCTTGATTTAGCGACTGACCTATCGCATTTTTTAGAAGCATACAAAGCCATTGCAGAGCAAGATTATGACCTCGTGTATGCCACCCGTTTGCACCCAAAGTCACGGGTCTTCGGGCGTACCCTGAAGAGGGAAATCAGTTCCCGTGGCTTTAATTTTTTACTAAAAGCATACTTGGGCGTGGACTTCTCCGATGGCATGTGTGGTTTTAAATGGCTTAAGCGGGAGGTGTACCCTCAACTCCATGCCGCAGGAGCCGATAACGATGGTTGGTTCTTCTCCACCGAATTGTTGACGGTCGCAGAATGGCAGGGGTTGAATATATATGAACTCCCTATAAAGTGGTCTGATGATGTAAGTAGCAGTCGGGTCGAGATCATTCCGTTGGCCAAAAAATACGTTTCTTCCATGATTGACCTGAAAAAAAGAAAACCCGCATAATGCCTGACCAACTTCCTCCACCAAACCTGATTCTTGGCACCGCCCAATGGGGCTGGACCACCAACCGGCAAACAGCTTTTTCGCTTCTGGACGAATGGTACGCAAATGGCTTTCGGGAAGTGGATACTGCCACCAACTACCCCATTGATAAAAACCCAGACCATTTCCGTTCGGCTGAGACGATACTCCAGGAATGGGTCAAAGCAAACGGCATTACCGACCTTCAAGTAATGATGAAAATTGGTAGCGTGAATAACCTCTTCACTCCCGAACACATCCTCACCAAGTCTTTCCTACTGATGATGCTCGACGAGTACCGGCACCTGTTCGGCTCCAATCTTGACACCATCTTGGTGCATTGGGACAATCGGGAATCAAAAGATGAAATCAGGGAATCTTTGGAGGCGCTCGAAACAGCAAAGGAAACCGGGTACAAAATTGGTTTATCTGGCATCCGCTACCCAGCGTTGTATGCCGAACTGAACGAGGAGTTCAATTTTGATTTCCGCATCCAGATCAAGCACAACGTCCTCCATTCCGACTATCAGCGATATGCGTCTTTTCATGGCAGCCAACGCTTTATCACCTATGGAATCAATGCGGGGGGCATCAAACTCGACTCTTCGGAATATGCAGCAAACAGTACCCTTAAGGCACGTGGAGGTGACTTATCTACTGAACCTCCTATTGTGTTGAAAATCAAGGATTTGATCAAATCAATTAATTTAAATAACGACCTCCCTCCCATCCATTCTTTTTTCCAAATCGGGATGATAAATGCATTTTACCATACCGATGTTCAGGGAATTTTGCTCGGTACATCTAAAATAGAGCAGCTCAAACAAAGCACTGACTTTTATCAGATATTAAGAAAAGCGGACTATTCAGATGTTTACCGTTCTTTGCAGGAAATTATAAATCAACAATCAACAATCATAAATTATAAATTATAAATTAAAATACGATTTCCTCATCATCGGTGGCGGCATATTTGGCTGTTACGCGGCGCTGTATTTGGCCGGCAAAGGCCATAGGGTTGCCTTAGTAGAGAAAGAAAAGGAGTTGTTCAAAAAGGCAAGCATCGTGAACCAGGCCCGCCTGCACGGTGGCTACCACTATCCCCGAAGTGTGGCGACGGCCATCATGAGTGACGATAACAAGCAACGTTTCACAGAAGAGCATAAATCGTTTATCTTATTTGAATTTGAAAAATATTACGCGGTGGATAAATTCGGCAGTTTGACCGATGCCGCACAGTTCAAGCGTTTTTGTAGATTCATCGGGATAAAATGCGAACCGATTCACGGGCATCCGCTTTTTAATTACAACAGACTGGAAGCGCTTTACCTGACCACTGAATACACCTTCGACCCCGTGCTCATCGGTGAGTTTTACAAAGAAAAAATAAAAAAAGTATCGAACATCGACATTTTCTATTTTCATAAAATAAAAGAAGTAGAAAAGGGAAGCGGGAAGTGGAACGTAATCGTGCAAGACCTTGAGGATAAGTCACTTAAATCAATCGAATGTGTCGGTGTCATCAATGCAACCTACTCCGGCAGCAATGCTGTCAACCGCCAATTTGGGGTGGACGACATTCAACTGATGCATGAAATTTCCGAGATCGCCTTCATCACTTCCCCTCAAGTTGACAACATCGGCCTCACCGTGATGGATGGCCAATTCGGCTCCATCATGCCTTACGGCAAATCCGGCCTGCTCTCACTTTCTTCCGTTGCTTATACCCATCATAAGGTGAGTTACGACAACCTGCCGCACTTCGATTGCCAGCTGGTCAACAGAGAATGTACGCCCGATTTTACGTCCATTTGTAATTTTTGCGAAGCAAAACCCCGCTCCAATTACCGTAAAATGATCGGTCAGATGAAACAATACTATTCTGACAAAGTGGCGTTAAATTACCTCACTTCATATTACACCATCAAATCGAAACTCAAAGCCAATTTCATCGATGATGGCCGTCCCACCGAAATCAGCCAACTCCATAAAAACCCTGATTATTATTGCATATTTGCGGGAAAGATCAATTCGATTTACGAAATAGAAAAAATAGTTTGAAACAATTGAGGATTGAAAATGGAGAATTGAGAATTACTCAAAACATGATGCTCAATTTTTAATTTTTAATTTTTAATTCAGAACATGCCCATCCAAGTTTCAACTGAAATAGGTAAATTAAAAAAAGTAATCGTGCACCGGCCAGATGAAGGTATTGCACGGATTTCACCAAAAAGGGCGGAGGAACTGCTTTTTGACGACATTGTTCACCTGCCTCAAATGCAAGAAGAGCACGATGTATTTACCGCAGTGCTAAAAGCATTCCTTGGAAAAGACAATGTTCTCGAAACCAATGACTTACTTGCCGAAGCCATTGAAGCTGACAGCGAATCGATCATCGAGGTGATGGATCTCATTATGCATTATGAGGAGATCAGCACCAAAACCAAAAAGATGTTGCTCGATCTCCCGCCTGAAAAGCTTGCCGACACGCTTATTTCAGGTCACTTGGACGAAGACCATATTGTATTTGACCCAATCCCCAATTTCATTTTCACCAGGGACATTGCCGTGACGGTCAACGACCATGTCATCATCACCAAGCCCGAAAAAGAAGCTCGATTCCGGGAAAATTTTCTTGCCCGTTTTATTTTTTGGTCGCACCCGATGTTTGCCCATTTAAAAAAGGACGACCGGGTCATCAACATGAACCATGTGGAAGAATTTCCGCCATCACAAAAGGGCAAATACGTCTCGATCGAAGGCGGGGATATGATGATCCTGAACAGGGATTATTTGTTGATCGGACATAGCGAGCGAACCAGCGAACACGGCATCCATTCCTTACGGGATGTGCTTTTCAATAGAGGTGTTGTGAAAAATATTGTGCAGATCAACATTCCCCATGACCGCTCCTGCATGCACATCGACACTATTTTTACACAGATAAACAAAAACCACCTCGTGGCCTTCAAGCCAATTGTCGTGGATGGGCTGGCTTCCAATGTGGAGGTTCACCGACATAATGGCACTTCAGTATTTTACCATTCCATTCGGGACTTCATTACCAATGAAATCAACCCCAAAATGGAATTCATACTCAGCGGAAACGGTGAATCCCCATTCCAGGAAAGGGAACAATGGACCGATGGATGCAATCTCGTCGCACTGAAACCTGGCGTCGCAATAACCTATGACCGCAATCCACACACAGAAATAGCCTTTAAGGAAGCAGGCTACAATATTGTCCATGCCCGCCAATTGCTAAAAGATATTGCGGCGGGGAAAGTCAATCCTGATGAAATAGAAAATACGATCATCAATATTCCTTCAAACGAACTTTCGAGGGCACGCGGCGGATCGCACTGTATGACTTGTCCTGTGGAAAGGGAGTAGCCCCTCCCAGCCTCCCCAAAGGGGAGGGGTTGGGTGCAATAATTACGAGGCTTGACCATCAACGATTCTATTATTTTGTAACTAAATAAGCCCCTCCTTTGGAGGGGTTTGGGGAGGCTATGTACACGCACAAATTCCAAAAAAGAGTACGCTACGGTGAGACCGACCAAATGGGCTACCTGTATTACGGGCGCTATGCTGACCTGTATGAAATAGGCCGAGTCGAGATGCTGCGGTCATTGGGGATCACTTATCGGGAAATGGAAAAAGAGATGGGGATCATGTTGCCCGTAAAATCTTTGCAGATGCGTTTTGTCCGGCCAGCCAATTACGATGAACTGCTGACCATCAAAACCACATTGCGGGAATTGCCTGACAGTGACATTACATTCCATGTTGAGGTTTTTAATGAAAAAAACAAATTGGTAAACGGCGGTTCTGTTCGATTGGTTTTTGTGGAAATGGAGACAAATAAAACGATTTTAGCACCTGATTTTCTGATCGAAAAACTGAAGCCATATTTTAAGGAAATTGGAAATTAGAAATTAGAAATTCAATTTTTTTTTCTCTCGCAACCAGGCCATTTCTAACATATTCCACCCAATTTCAAATTTCCTAATTTCAAATTTCTCAATTTCTCAATTTCTCAATTTCAAAACAAAACTCAAACCATGCGTAAAACGAACTACTTTTTCACTGCACTCCTCCTCATTCTATCCATTTCACTAAACGCCCAAATAAAATACTTGCATTGTGGCCAACTCATTGACTGCACGGACAATTCGGTAAAAAAAGAAATGACCGTTATAGTTGATGGGAAGATGATCGTGGAGGTGCAAAAAGGATATGCAGACGCCCCCAAAAGCGCCAGCACAATTGACCTAAAAAACAAAACCGTGATGCCCGGCTTAATGGACATGCACGTTCACATCGAGGGCGAAATCAGCCCGAAGCGCTATGAAGAAAATTTTCGGATGAATAACGCTGACAAAGCCTTGCGGGCCACGCAATATGCTGAAAGAACCTTGATGGCAGGGTTCACGACAGTGCGTGACCTCGGCGGTTCTGGCGTGAATGTCTCCTTGCGGAATGCCATCAACAAGGGCTGGGTGAAAGGGCCACGCATTTTCACAGCGGAAAAAGCACTTGCAACTACCGGTGGCCATGCCGACCCAACTAATGGTGTCAGGGACGACCTGAAAGGCGATCCAGGGCCCAAAGAGGGAGTTGTCAACAGCAAGGAAGATGCTTGGAAAGCAGTTCGGCAGCGTTATAAAAATGGGGCGGACTGTATCAAGATCACCGCAACGGGAGGCGTTTTGAGTGTTGCCGCTTCTGGCCAAAACCCCCAATTCAATGCAGAAGAACTGGCCGAAATTATCAAAGCTGCCAATGACTATGGCTTCCACGTTGCTGCACATGCACATGGCAAAGAAGGCATGAAAAGGGCAGTAATTGCTGGTGTCACCAGCATTGAACATGGCACTTTCATGGACGAAGAAGTGATGGAATTGATGAAAAAACATGGCACTTATTACGTACCCACGATTTCAGCAGGAAAGTCTGTTGCGGAGAAAGCAGCCGTGCCGGGTTATTTCCCAAAAGTGGTGGCGCTCAAAGCCGCAGCCATTGGCCCACAGATTCAGGATACTTTTGCGAAAGCATACAAAGGGGGGGTGAAAATCGCATTCGGCACCGACTCCGGCGTTTCCCCCCACGGTGACAATGCAAAAGAGTTTATCTATATGACCGAAGCGGGGATGCCCGTACTGGAAGCCATCCATTCTGCCACCGTGACCACCGCTGCTTTATTGAAAAAATCAGATGTGCTGGGCACCATCCAAAAAGGAAAATATGCCGACATCATCGCCGTGGACGACAACCCAGTTGACAATATTGAAACAATGCTCCATGTGCGGTTCGTGATGAAAGAAGGGGAGGTTTTTAAGCATGAACAGTGAGTAGCGAGTAATTGTCTCTACCCTGAACAGATTCGCCGCCGGGAGAAGGCACAGGCACTGTGCCTTACTCCATCTTCACCAGCTTCCCGCTTTTCAGTAGCGCCCCGCTTTCCCGTATTTCGTAAAAATAAAGCCCCGCTTGTAGCCCGTCCAGCCAGATGGTGTTCCGCCCCGCAAGGAGGGGCTGCACCTTGTACCTCTGGCCGATGGCATCGTACAGGACAATTTTTACATTTTTGGGTAGATAATCTTTCAGTTCTACATATACCAATTCTCGACAGGGGTTGGGGAATACGGCAACCTCGACTTCTGGGACAGTTTCATAAGTTGGAACCAGCCCACAATACAGCGTGACCAGACACCCGTCGGCGGTGACCTTGACCAGCCAGATGTAGCGCTGGCCCTGCTCGGTGGCCGAGCCGCCGGCCACGATGCTGCCGCTGGAGAGCACCCCCACGCCCCCGAAAAAGTGGTCGTTGAGGTTCAAGGACTGGAAAGGCGGCAGGTCGTGCCGCGACCAGATGCTGTCGCCCTCCGGGGAGAACTTCATCAGCCAGCCCGAGGCCCGTTTGTCCCCGTTTATTTCCACAATGCTCTCCCCTGCTGCTATAAAATTGCCGTCGGGTGTCGGCTCTATGTCCAGGAAGTTGACCTGGGAACCCAGGCTGCCGGTACGGCCGTAGCGCTTGACCCATTCTATTTCAAAATCCCCGTTCAGTTTGGATAAAGTGGGCTGGACTATTTTTACCCCCTGTGACGTTACATCAACTATTGACTTTCCGTAAATGATTATACCGTTGTCACCTGTCACGTTTATTTTCCGGAGGTAGCCGATGTCAGGATCGGGCTCTGACTCCCAACTGTCAATGATGTCCCCGTTGAGGTTTAGATAACGGATCACCGTCTTGGCAGGAGCGCTAGAGCCAATTTCAAAGGTGGTGTGTTCTGCGCTTCCCACAACCAATGTCGAATCATCGAGTATGTCAACATCCAGTACATTGCCCCAAAAATTTGGGTCTCCAAAATATTTGTGCCAGACGATTTCCCCGTTTTCGTCCACCCTTCTAACAAACGGTCGGAGCACCAGGTCTGGGTCCTGGATAGACCCGTACAGGATATAGCCACCGTCGATTTCCAATATGCTGTACCAAAAATTGCTGGCATTGACTGTGTCGGGGTATTCTTTGATGAACTCCACTTCAAGTTCGCTGTCCACTTTGACCAGCCATGCACTGTTGCTGACAAGGGGCGCTGTTGTCATGGCATACCCCCCGTCTTGGGCTGCCGTTATTTTCCCCCAGCTTTTATCGATTGACAATAGATCACCTGATGAATCCACTATGACATTCGATTTGACCAGGTTTCCAGATGAATCCACTTTCACTAGGATGACACCTTGTTGGTAACCAATGGTATCTGCCTGTGCCATGCCATAGCCTATGATCGTATCGTTCACTACTATCATGTCCCGCAAGTGGTTCAAGGGAAAACCAGCATCTATTATTTTGTTGAAGCCGGGCTGCGCGGAGGTTTGGCAAATAAAAAATAGGAAGGATAGGAACGTATAAAAAATCCTGAACATGGTGGATGCATTGAGAAACGCCGGGCATGAAAACCATGTCCGGCGTAATGAATGGATAATGATCAACGGGAAATTATCAGCTTGCTCTGCTGCAATGTATTGTGGTTCCCGTCCCGCACTTCAATGTAGAACAGGCCGGGTAGCAGGCCCTCTACGGAAAAAGTATTCTTTGTGGTACTGGCAGGCAGTATTTTCCTGAGCACTTCTTTTCCCTGTGCATTCAAGAACACGACAAGCCCATCGGACGGCATCCCTTCTTCCAGTTCGATGGTCACGGTGCTATTGGCAGGGTTGGGATAAATGCGGAAGCCCTGCCGTGAAAGGCCCTCTTTCTCGTTGACTGTTGTATTGCCGGTGTTCCCGATGTAATTCTGGTTGGCAGAGCCAGAGCAGTCCGGTATAGACATAAACATGATAAAAAAATTTAAGGTTAAGAAATCAAGTAAAACAGGTGGGACTTAGAGTATTTATTCTTTTGAGAAGAACTTGATCCATGCACGGATTGCACGAATGTAAGCTATTTTAAATGGGTACACATTGATAAAATACAGAATGTCAAAATGAATACAAAATGCTGTTATATAACATGGTCGGTATATCTCATTAGGAGACAGTAATGAATTGATTTAATACACTCCTTCTGACCTGAACCATAAACTTTCGTTAAATCAATTTCACCTGCAAACAAAAGCATTGTAACTTCGGGTTTTATATCGAGTATCAATAGGAAACAAGACTTGGTATTGAGGCCCGTCAAATGGTAAAAAATTCAACAGAGAATAATGGAATTCCGGAAAAAGAGCCGGAAACAGCAAACAAGCGCAGTGGTAGGTACCGCTGGGTAAAGTGGTCTGTTTATTTTCTGTTGACTTTGTTCTTCCTCCCCATCCTTCTTTTCCAGATCCCCTTTGTTCAAAATTATGCAGCACAAGAACTGACCAATTTCCTATCGAAAGAATTAAAAACAGAAGTCTCTATCAAACGGGTTAAGTTGGGTCTTTTTTATGAAATAAAAATGGATGAGTTCTACATCGAGGATTTAAAGGGAGACACGCTTTCATATATTGGTCTATTGGATGTTGACCACAGTGGCCTGTACCACTTGATGCACCAAGAACTAGAGATCGAATCGTTGACCCTCAACGATGGCTATTTCAACATCAGTAGAGAAGCGGGGAAAGAAGAAAACAATTTCCAGTTTATTGTTGACTATTTTTCGAAGCCAAATAATGATGAAGATATTGAACAAAAGCCAGCCAAACCATTCTCGCTACTACTAAACCAAGTCATCCTTAACAACGTCCATATTTACAGGCAGGATAGTACCAAATCGGAAATGATTGATTTGAAGATTGGAAGGCTTGAGGCTAGTATTGACTTATTTGACTTAAGTAATCAAAAAATCGAAATGGCCTCCATGTACATTTTTGGGCCGGAAGTTATACTGGATCAATATGAGCGGCAGATCTTTCCGGAACCGGCCATTCCTGCGGATTCAGATCCTGACGAAATAAGTACCGAAAATATCCCTCCTCCTTCCCAAAGTTTTCAGTTTTCAATAATAGATTTCAACATTTCAGGCGGTTCCTTCAATTTTTCGAATAGGCGTAAAGAACCTATCAAACTGACCGAAGAGGGGGTACTGAACTTAAACCACCTGGATGTCTTCTCCATCAACTTCGAATTTAGGGATTTGGAATTTACCGACGAACTTGAATTCCATGGAAAAGTAGAATCTTCATCGCTCCGGGAACGCAATGGGTTTGTCCTCCAAAACCTCTCGGCCAATGACGCCACATTGACCTGTGAAGGGCTTTCGCTGCTTGGCATGGAATTGAAGACCCCGCAGACTACGCTCGGAGACACGCTTATATTCAAGTACAGCAACTACCATGATTGGGAATCCTTTCCCGACGATGTGAAAATGGATTTGAAGTTCAGCGAGGAGGCTTATGTGTCGCTCAAAGACATCATGACTTTTGCCCCAAAACTTGAGAACAACTTATTTTTTAAAGAAAACAAAAACGAGGAGGTCAATATTACAGGCCGATTCAAAGGCCCCGTGAACAGGCTTGACGGCAGGGGGTTGAGTATCAACCTCGCCAATGGCGTGCTGATCGAAGGAAACTTCAGTACCATCAATTTAGCCGTAAAAGATGAGCAATTCCTGCACTTGGAACTTGACAGGATGCGGACTCGGATGCGGACTTTACGGAAACTCATCCCTGGGTTCACCCCTCCCGAAAACTTCGACCACCTTGGGAAGTTGGATTTTAGCGGAAACTTTGATGGGTTCTTCGTTGATTTTGTGGCCAATGGAAAACTGAAAACAGACATTGGCTCAGGCAGCATGGATGTAAACATGAAACTGGGCGAAGGCCGTAACGAGGCCCTCTATTCCGGAGATCTCCGACTGTTTGACTTTGACCTCGGCGTGTGGTCAGGTAATTCGGATTTTGGCAATATAACCGCTCGAACTACGGTGAAAGAAGGCGTCGGCCTTTCATTGAACCAAGCACAGGCCAAAGTGAACGGAAGGATTGACAGTCTAAATTTTAAAGGGTATCAATACACAAATGCCACACTTAACGGGGAGTTGAAAAAGAACCTCTTCAACGGGGATTTGGCCATCGATGACGAAAATATCCGATTTAATTTTGGTGGCGAAGTCAACTTTACCGACACCATCCCTGCCTTTGATTTCAAAACCGATATCCGCCGCCTTGCGCTAAAAAAACTTAACCTTTCAAAAAAGGATCTCCAGTTTAGTGGAAAAGCTGATCTAAAATTGAAAGGGAAGACCCTTTCCGATGTAGTTGGTGATGCAGAAGTCTTTGATTTTCTGGTCATTAAAAACCACACTGATACGCTCAATCTTGAATCGGCAACGGTCAGTTCTACTCTTTCTGAAACAGGCGAGAAGCATTTCAAAGTAAATTCCAACCTTGGTAATGTGGATATTAATGGCCGGTTTGACATCGAAAAAATACCAAACAAATTCGTTGAGTTTCTATATGAAAACTATCCCAGGCTCGCCAGTAAATTGAAGCTGCCAGTAAATGATATTATTCCCGACACCATGCAGTTTTTTTACACAGTGGAGTTGTTTGAACTGCAAAACCTCGTCAATTTTTTCGATGAAAAAATCAAAGGGTTTGACGAGACTAAGATCACTGGCTCTTATGATGGTTATAAATCCAAGCTTGCCCTCGAAATAGAAATCCCGAACTGGAGCTATGAAAATATTTCTTTCGATGATGTGTATGTCCGCACCAAACTGAACCACAATGAAGGCAGCATTCAATTGGGCGTAATTGAGACGCAGCTAAATAAAGACCGAAAACTATCCCCTATTTCTTTGATCGGTTCGGTGTATAGCGATACCCTGGAGTTTTTGATCATTTCTTCCAACTTCTTCAAAATACTTGACAACATCAATATTAATGGTGTGCTTTCACTAGATAAAGACGAGTCATGGCACGTCAATTTCAAACCTTCCGATTTGGTGATTATGAACCAGACCTGGAATATTGATACCGCTAACTATATCCGCATTGGGGAAGGTGAGTTAGAGACCAGGAATTTCCAAATGTACCACCAGGACCAACGCATTGTCCTGGCAAGTTTCCGAGATAGGGGGTTGGAGTTACAGGTGCGCAATGTCCCTATTGAGAAGATAGATTTTATCAGGAATATCAAAAACCACAAGCTGGAAGGAGTGGCCAATTTAGATGTAAAAGCAACAAATATATTCAAGCTGGAGGGGTTGTCCACTTCTTTTAAATTAAATGACCTGACCGTTAATGGCGACAATTACGGCAACTTGAATTTGATCGGTAATGCCAAAAGCATCAAAGAACAGGTGAATGCTGATTTGTCAATTGTTGGAGATTCCACCAGGGTTTCCCTTAGAGGCTTCTTGAACCCGCCCGGTTTTACCGCCAGCGAAACCAATAAATTTGGCAAAAATTATTTTGATTTCGATGCTGACCTTGAAAAGATCCCGGTCAAAATAATAGAATATTTTGTCCCGGCGGTACTTAACCCCGTCGGTTCAATTACCGGAAAAGACATTCATATATACGGACCGTTTTCTGCCCCAGAACTGGAAGGAAAGATACATGTCAATGATATTTCTTTTAAGTTAAAACCCCTTCAGACAACCTATAGAGTTCCAGAAGGGGAAGTAATTCTCACCAGCAGGGCCGTTGATGCAACGGGCAATTTGGTGTATGACCGTTTCAACAATATAGCTGTTCTGACTGGAGGCCTCACTCACGACCACCTCCGCAAGTTTGGCCTTGACCTGACGATAAACACCCAAGCCAACTCACCGTTTCTTTCACTTGAAACCACTGAGGATGACAATGCCGTATTCTATGGTACTGCACTCGGAACAGGATTCGCCCGTTTTTCTGGCAGTTTCAAACAACCGAGCTTATATGTGAGCGGGAGATCTATGCCTGGCACACATATGTTCCTTCCACTTACCACTAGTACGGTAAGTCAGGACAACAGGTTTATCCATTTTACAGAAGAAGACCGGAAAAAAGAAAACGTGATACTGGAAGAGAACCAGGCCCAGGAACTGAGGGGACTCAATATGGAATACGACCTTAACATCACGTCAGATGCTGTCATGGAAGTTATTTTTGACAAAGCATGGGGGGATGTTTTGAGTGGTACTGGCGAAGGACAAGTGAAGGTCATCCTTGACCGCAATGGCCGTTTTGAAATGTTTGGTGATGTTTCCATTTCGAGGGGTGACTACCTGTTCACCTTGATGAATATTGGTTTGAACAAGCCATTTACCGTAGAGCCTGGAGGCACGGTCTCTTGGACGGGCGACCCCTATAATGCCGACATCAATATTGATGCAGTTTACAAAGGGGTAAGTGCCCCGATATATAGTTTTATCCAAGAATACATAAACGTTACATCTTCAGAGACACAGGATCAGGCAAAGAACAGCACACCGGTCCTCCTGTATATGAACCTGACTGGGAAATTGCTGACGCCAGACATCAGGTTCAATATCGAATTCCCATCACTTGACAGCGAACTGAGGGGATTTGCCGAAAACAAACTCCGTACCATAAAACGCGACGAAAATGAACTGAACAGGCAGGTATTTGGGCTTTTGGTTTTGGGTCAATTCCTTCCTTCTGGATCATCCATTCAAGCTGGTGATGTGGGGTTGAATACTTTGAGTGAAATGCTTTCCAACCAATTGTCCATGTATTTGACAGAATTTATTTCAGAACTTTTCACTGGCAGCAGCATTATTAAAGGCATTGATCTCGATCTATCGTACAACCGCTACACAACAGATTTTAGTGATCCTGATGTCAATCCTAATAATGAACTGAGGGGCAGGGTGAAAATCCTCGTTACTGATAGGGTGTCGTTCAATTACGGCACACAATACGATACAGGTGGGAGCATATATACCAATGGCAGCGGACAATGGGCCAATGAGTTTGAAGTTGAAACCATCCTGACCAAAGACCATCGATTGATATTGAACGTATATAATGTCTATGAGCCTGATCTGGCCGGAGGACGCCGTAGTAAAATAGGGGGCAGAGTTACCTACCGCAAAGAATTTGATTCATTAAAAGAATTGGTCAGACAGCGTGATAAGAAAAAGAATGGAGAATTGGAGATTGAGAATTGAGAATTTGGGTTTGGATTTGCCCAAAAAATTAGCAAGTCTAAATCGTTTGAAAATTTCTTTGATCTAAAATGTAAATCCTGTTGAATTCCCAGTTGCTGGTTTCTCAATTCTCAATTCTTAATTTTCCATTCTTAATTTATTCCCAAAGTTTGCACCTTTGCGTAAACTAAATTTTCACACAGCATTTACATGAAAAAAGTAAAAACACTCGGTGACCTAAAAGCCATTGGTTATAAATCCCGCTCTATTAAAGATGAATTGAGAGAAAACCTCATTCAAAAACTGAAGAACAAAGAAAAGGTATTCGAAGGCATTTTTGGCTTTGAAGACACCGTGCTGCCAGATGTAGAAAGAGCCATCCTTTCCCGGCACAATATGGTCCTCTTAGGATTGAGGGGCCAAGCCAAAACACGCATTGCACGCATGTTGATAAACTTGCTGGACGAGTACATGCCGATCGTAGCGGAAAGTGAACTGAACGATGACCCATTAGCTCCGATCAGTCGGTACGCACGTGACCTGGTAACAGAAAAAGGCGATGACACACCGATCAGCTGGGTACACCGCAACGACCGATATGTGGAAAAACTCGCCACACCCGATGTGAGCATTGCTGACCTGGTTGGTGATGTGGATCCGATTAAAGCTGCCACCTTGAAATTGGCCTATGCCGACGAACGGGTGTTGCACTTTGGCCTCATTCCCCGTTCGCACCGCAGCATTTTTGTCATTAATGAATTGCCGGATTTACAAGCAAGAATCCAGGTCTCTTTATTCAATATTTTACAAGAAGGAGACATGCAGATCAGAGGCTTCAAACTTCGCCTGCCACTCGATATCCAGTTTATGTTTACTGCCAATCCAGAGGATTATACCAACCGGGGAAGCATTATCACTCCACTGAAAGACCGCATCGAGAGTCAGATATTGACCCACTATCCGCGCAGTATCGAAATAGCCAGAAACATTACCAAACAAGAGGCCTCGATCCCCACAGAACAGCAAAAAAAAATTCTTGTACCAGATATGTTGCAAGTCCTGCTGGAACAGGTTTCCTTTTGCGCCCGCGAAAGTGAATTGATTGATGAAAAAAGCGGCGTGTCAGCCAGGCTCAGCATTTCGGCATATGAAAACCTGGTGAGTACTGCCGAGCGCCGTATGCTGCTGAATGGTGAAAAATCTACCTCCGCCAGGATCACGGATTTTTGGGGAATCATACCAGCCATCACTGGCAAAGTGGAATTGGTTTACGAAGGTGAACAAGAAGGACTTTATACTGTCGCATTGAATTTGGTGGGCGCTGCGGTGAAGAAGCTGTTCCTCGACTATTTCCCCAACCCCGACAAGCCCCGCCATGGCGAAAGCAGCGACCCTTATGGCATCATCAAAGCCTGGTTTGGAGGTGGCAACAAAGTCAATTTATTGACGGATGCAACAGACCAAGAATATAAAAAAGAACTGAACAAAGTAGCAGGGTTACAAAAGTTCGTGGCAACATTCAACATCCCCAAAAAGGCGGAACTTGCTTTTATGGAACTCGTTCTTTTCGGCCTAACTGAGTTTAACGTGATCGGCAAAAACCTCGTTGAGACTACCCTTACCTTTGAGGACAGCCTGGCCGGCATGTTCGATAAGGAAGACGGTGATGATGACATTGGGGGTATGTTTTAGTGTGTAAAATTATTACCTGAAATCTGGTCAAAAGCACAACAGGTTAGCCATCTGAAATATCATGGTGTAAGCTTATTTTCCTTTGAATAAACCATTTTCATTTGCTATTTTTGGAAAAAAGTAATTTTATGAATGTCAATGTCAATCCACCACTAACAAACCTACAATCTGAGTTGCTAAAGCTTTTTGCAGCCCAAATTCCAGAAGAACATTTAAAAGAACTGAAAAATGTGATCGCCCGTTTTCTATTGGAAAAGGCGAGGGACAAGGCAGATACGATCTGGGATGAAAAGGATTGAATTTCCAAAAATCAATTTGTTGACCATTGAGGAATTTATGGAGTTGTTAGAACTTCAAGCGGAATCAATTTAATTATAGCCGACCTCAATTTAGGAGACTCACAAATTTTTAATTTCATAAAAATGAAAAATCTGATATTTCTTATCCTTTTGTGTGCCATCTGCTCCAACATTTTTGGCCAGACTTATACTGAAACCATCGCCGAACACCGAGCCAAATACAAACAAGATTTTATTGAAAACGAACGTTCACCATTGCAAGAAGCAGATCTTGTCAACCTTCGGTTTTACGAATCTGATGAAAAATACATAGTGAAATGTACATTTCAGCGCACACCTGACGAAAAACCATTTGACCTGCCAACATACAGTGGCATCACCAAACCTTACCAAAAATATGGCGTTTTGTCGTTTGAATTGGATGGTAAGCCCCGCCAACTTGCTGTTTACCGGAGCCTGCGCCTTATCAATATGCCACAGTACAAAGACCACTTGTTCCTCCCCTACCGCGACCTCACCAACGATGAAACCACCTATGGCGGTGGCCGGTACATGGACATGACAATCTCCGAAGTAGAATCAGATGAAGTGCATATTGATTTCAACAAAAGTTACAATCCTTGGTGTGGTTATTCCGATGGATACAATTGTCCGATACCGCCTACTGAAAATACGCTCAAGCTGGCTATCCATGCTGGCGAGCAAAAATATGCTGGGGAAAAGAAGCATAAATAATTCCTCATTTGTGAATAGAGCTGTTACCGATCAGATGGGCAGGGAATTGATTTTCCCGTTTCCTCCAAAACGGATCATCTCACTCGTTCCGTCGCAAACAGAACTGCTGTTTGATTTGGGTCTGAACGAGGAGATCGTCGGCATCACCAAATTCTGTGTACACCCAATTAAACAATGGAAGACCAGACCCAAAGTTGGCGGCACAAAAAAAATCCATTTTGATAAAATAGCTTCCTTGCAACCTGACCTCATCATTGGGAATAAAGAAGAGAATGACAGAGAGGCGATTGAATTGTTGGAGAAAAAATACCCAGTTTGGATGAGCGACATCAATACCATGAACGATGCGTTGGACATGATTGGGCAGGTGGGGGAATTGACAGGAAAAAAAGAAAATGCTCAAGCCTTGGCCTCCAAAATCACCTCAGCGTTTTCCCGATTATCCCACTTTAAAGAAAAGAAGGAAAGGCCCACCGTAGCTTTTTTCATTTGGCGTAAACCTTATATGATAGCAGCTGGTGGAACATTCATCAACAACATGTTGGAAGAGGCAGGTTTCCGTAATATTTTTTCTGATAAAACACGCTATCCCGAAATCACGTTAAGGGAAGTAACAAATCGAAAACCTGACATACTCATGCTCTCTTCCGAACCATATCCATTTTCCGAAAAGCATATCCCAGAGTTCAATGAAGAATGTCGTAAAAGCACCATCATGGTGGTAAATGGGGAGTGTTTTTCTTGGTACGGAAGCCGCCTTTTGGAGGCCGCCAACTATTTTCCTAAATTGCACACTTCATTTCAAAAACGCTAAACCACCTCTGAATCAACGATTTATGAAAAAAATAATCCCTCTACTGTCCTTGTTATTCTGTTTTGTTTTGGTGAATGCCCAGTCATCTTCAAAAGTTGAGCAATTTGATATTTTGGTACAATTGCAAGAAGGCCAAGATGTGCAAACGTTCCTATTGGAAAATGAAAACAGCTTTAACCAGGGTATTCAATTGAAAAAAACGGTCTCCTCTAAATTCGGATTTCATCTATTTTCCATCACAAATGGAATTAATAATGAAAGTATGCTGACCTCGCTTCGCGAAACTCCTGGTGTAGTTTCCGCACAGTTTGACTCTCCCGTCCAGTTCAGAAATGCAATACCAAATGATCCACTTTGGCCAGAACAATGGCACCTGGAGCGCATCGGCCTGCCTAATGTTTGGGATACGACAACTGGCGGCACTACCGCAAATGGCGACGAAATAGTTGTAGCGATACTCGACAGTGGATTTGATCTGACCCATGAAGATTTACAGGGCAATATTTGGGAAAACAAACTGGAAGCTCAGGGCCTGCCCAATTTTGACGACGATGGAAATGGAAAAACTGACGACATCAATGGTTGGAATTTCATTAATGACACCCCAGTTTTAAGCGTTACTGGTCACGGGACTTCAGTCAGCGGTCTTATAGGAGCGAATGGCAATAATGGCATTGGGCTATCAGGGGTGAATTGGAATGTGAAAATGATGTTCTTGACGATAGACCTTGTAAGCGAGGTGATCGCAGCATTCGATTATATTATTTATCAGCGGGAATTGTACAATAACACCAATGGAGCAGAAGGTGCCTTTATTGTGGTGACCAACGGGTCTTTCGGCAAGGATGCTGTCTTCTGCGAGGAAGAACCTTTGTGGGCAGCAATGTACGACAAGCTTGGCCAAGTAGGCGTCTTGAGCGTGGCGGCCACTGCCAATGAAAATTGGGATGTGGACGAAATTGGTGACATGCCGACAACCTGCACCAGCGAATTCCTGATAGCCGTCACGGCCACAGACACCGAAGACTTTCGGGTGTCAAATGCAGCTTTTGGCCCAGCATCCATTGATCTGGCTGCACCAGGCAGACAGACTTCCACCATCACAACCCAAGACAGGTATATCGATTCCTTTGGAGGCACTTCTTCCGCTTGCCCACATGTATCTGGTTCGATAGCTTTATTATACAGTGTGCCGTGCAGTGACTTTGCAGCATTGGCATTGGCCGATCCACCAGCCGCCGCCCTACTTATGCGGGAGGCCATTTTACGAAATGTCACTCCTTTGTCCAGTTTGCAAGGCAAAACGGTGACAGGGGGAAGGTTGGAAGTTTTTGAGAGCATGAAATACCTCCATGCCTATTGCATCGCCAATGAACAGGAAAAGCAGGGTGGGAATTTCAAAGAAATATATATTACCCAAAAGGGTTTTGTCCGCATTTTCCCCAACCCTGTCTCTAGCACTTTGCAAATAGATTATTCAAATGAAGGGTTTATCGATTTCTCTATCCGGGTTTTCAATTCTATTGGCCAAGAGATGGAAATCCAAGCCCCTGACCTGACCACCCCTTTCGAAACCCAAACTATTGATATTGATGTAAGTGACTGGTCAGCAGGCATTTATTATATCATTGTAAATGGGCCCGAAGAGGAAATTACCAGCCTTTTTGTGAAGATATAAATAAAGGCAGTGAAGGTGCAGCGCACCGTAATTTGGTTTGTCCTCACCACCACGGGATTGGTCAAAAAAAACCACATTTACCTACAAGCCCCTCTTAACACACCGCCCAAATACAATTACTTGAACTTTTTCTTGTAAATTATTTTTCTTTTTTGGCTAAACACTTATTTTTGCAGCCGCATTTGAAAATCCGTTCTTTAAGTGACTTAATGCTAAGGAAATTTTGAACAAAAACACCCTTGTCCCGTAAAGCTTAGATTCATTTAGTTGACAAGGAATTATGTTCAAATCCTAATATGGCCTCGTAGCTCAATTGGATAGAGCGTTTGACTACGGATCAGAAGGTTAGGGGTTCGACTCCTCTCGGGGTCACTTAAATTTGAGTTGACGAGTTTTGAATTATTGAGTTTTGAGTAAGATTTTTGATTACTCAAAACTCAAAACTCAAAACTCAAAACTAACTTCATCATGTCTAGAGTTTGTGAATTGACAGGAAAACGTCCGATTACTGGAAACAAAGTATCGCACTCAAACAGGAAAACCAAGCGCCGCTTTTTGCCTAATTTATTCAAGAAGCGTTTCTTCGTTCCTGAAACTGGTAAATGGATTACGTTGAAAATTTCTTCAACAGCCCTTCGCTCCATTGATCGCTTGGGCATTTATGCTTACATCAAAAAGCAACAATCCAAAGGTAAAGCCTTGGATATTAAACTTTAACAAAATAAATTCTTTAATAAGATGGCAAAGAAAGGAAAAGGAAACCGCCACCAGGTCATTATTGAATGTACCGAGCATAAAGGTACTGGCGTTGCAGGCATGTCACGTTATGTGACCCAAAAAAACCGCAAAAACACACCTGAGCGGTTGGAGTTAAAAAAATACAACCCTTTTCTCAAAAAAATGACCGTACACAAAGAGATCAAGTAATCTCACAAATGGTCTGATGTTTGGGTATCAAGAGTCGAATCAATAAAAACATAATATCATGGCAAAAGTATCTAAGAACGCAAGGGTTGCTCAACGTGCTGCAAATGCAGGGTCTGGCAGGGATCATGTAAAAGTGATCAAAAGCGTTAAAGACCCCAAAACGGGCAAATACACTTACAAAGAATTGATGATCCACAAAGACAAGGTAAAAGAGTTTTTTGCCAATAAGTAATCATACTTTCCGTGGATTTCATGCTCGAAGGCTTTTCTTAAATTAGGTTTAAGGAAAGCCTTTGTTATTTTTGCCCGATTTTGAATCAAGTTGCAAACCACATCATACCAACAGCCAAAGAAACATGAGTTTTTTCAATAAATTTTTTACCAAAAAAAAGGAAGAAGACCTCGATAAAGGGCTCGAAAAAACCAAAACTGGTTTTTTGGACAAATTGACCAAAGCCGTCGCTGGGAAATCCACCATTGATGTGGAAGTGCTCGATGAACTGGAATCAATCCTGATAGCTTCCGATGTTGGGTTGGATACCACCATCAAGATCATTGAACAAATTGAAGAAAGGGTAAAACGGGACAAGTATGTGAATATCAGCGAGTTGGACAGAATCATGCGGGACGAGATCGTGCAGTTGCTGGAAGAAAACAATACCGAAGACCATGAAGACTTCACCTTACCTGCTGACAAGAAACCTTATATCCTTCTGGTTGTTGGCGTAAACGGGGTGGGGAAAACCACCACGATTGGGAAACTCGCCTACCAGTTCAAACAAAAGGGCAAAAAAGTCGTGATAGGTGCAGGTGACACATTCCGCGCCGCTGCTGTAGATCAATTGAAAATATGGGCGGAGCGGGTTGGCTGTGAATTTTACGCAAAAGGTATGAACACAGATCCCGCCGCCGTAGCTTATGAAACCGTTGATTTTGCCATTCGGAACGACTGCGATGTGGCCATCATTGACACTGCTGGCCGCCTCCACACCAAAATCAACCTCATGAAGGAGCTGACCAAGATAAAACGCTCTGCCAGCAAACGCCTGGATGGCACTCCACACGACGTGCTCCTAATATTAGATGCCACCACTGGCCAAAATGCCATCGAACAAGCCAAACATTTCACCGCTGCAACGGAGGTTTCCTGCCTGGCCCTGACCAAACTGGATGGTACAGCCAAAGGCGGCGTTGCCATCGGCATTTCTGACCAGTTCAAAATACCGATCAAATATATCGGCATTGGAGAAGGCATGGAACAACTGCAAGTGTTCAACAAAAAAGCATTTGTCGAATCCCTTTTTAAGAAGTAAAAAGTAAAAAGTAAAAAGTAAAAAGTAAAAAGTAGAAAGTAAAATGTAAAATGTAAAATGTAAAAAGCCAATGAACAAGCCCCTCTTCATCGTCATCGAAGGCCTCGACGGCTCAGGCAAATCCACCGCTGCCAAGCAATTGTCAGAGCAGCTGGAATCATTATTTCCTAACAAAATAAAGCATACCTACGAGCCACACAATCCTTCCTGCGGCGGCGAATATATCCGGGCCGTTTTAGAAAAAAGAATTACAGAATTCCACCACCGCACCTTGGCACTCGCTTATGCAGCCAACCGCCTCGACCATTGTGACCGCATCATCCAGCCTTGGTTATCCAATGGAAAAGACGGCATTGTGATTTCTGACCGGTATTATCTTTCCTCCCTGGTGTATCAAAGCAGGGATGGTCTTTCCTTTGAATCAGTCATGCAATTGAACGAACTGGCCATCCAGCCCGACCTCATTTTTTTTATGAATGTCAGCAACGAAACTTGCTTCAACCGATTGGAAAACCGCAACCAACCTCAGGAAATATTCGATGAAAACATGGAAGAAACCCGCCGTAAATATTTCGCCGCCATTGACTTCCTTCGGAAAACGAAGAACGAAAAGGTTATTGAAATTGATGGGAACGGGACGGTGGAGGAGACGGTTGAGCAGATGTTGGATAAGATTATCGGGAAGCATTAATAGCATCACATACAAAGCACAGGACACAGTTCATCCTGCGCCAACGGTTACTTCCGCAGAAATTGCCCAAGAATCATATTTTTTCCCTCCAAAATAATATCTTTAAGTCTATTCTTTGACGGTTTCTAAAACCCAAATGTTTTGAAGATATTCTCTGCAAAATGGATTTGTGTTTTTTGGTTATTTCCCAATATCTTTTTTGGGCAAGGGTTTACCATTGATGTTCAGCATTATGGCATTGAAGAAGGTTTATCCCACCGCAATGTGCATTTTGCACACCAAGACAAAAGAGGGCTGATGTGGTTTGGGACAGACTATGGACTAAACCGTTTTGATGGCTATAATTTCAAGTGGATAACAAAAGAAAAGCACGGTCTTCAATCCAATAAAATTGAGAAAGCCCTGGAGGACAAGGATGGCCTGATGTGGCTGATGTATGGCAGTACAATGGTTTATGCAGACAGAAGCCCATACGTGGAAGGCATTGATATTTTTAATCCAGAAACGGAAGAAGTAACTCCTTTTGAAACCTTTTTTAAAGACAAGCCGAAACTCTCACCCAAAAATATTCATTCGTTCACGCAAAAGGACAAGGGCGAATTGACCTTCTTAACAAAAGATTCTCAACTGGTTACCTATAATGAAAAAAATGGATTTGATTCTGTTCCGTTACAAAACCAATACTATTTCATTAAAGGTTTTCACTGGTCGGCGAACGGTTACTTTTGGATGAATGCGAGGAAAGAAAACAATCCAGACAGCCAAGTATTCGTCATCGCGCTCAATCAAAAAGGAGAAGAGGTTTATGCCATTCCTGTTGCAAAAGAATTTAGGGTCGTATTTTTTTATAAATCAAAAACCAGCCCCAATGAAAAATGGATAAGCCTGGTCCATAACCATGTACACAGCATTTTTCAATTCGAAGAAGCGACACCGCAGGGGCAGGTCGTTTCCAATTCAGATGGATCCCTTTTTACAAAACTCAATCTTGATTTTATACATTTCGACAAAATTGCAGGCTATACCGATGATGACAATCATAGTTGGTTTTTTTCAAATGATGGTTTCTACCTTTTGGATAAAAACCTGGAACAGGTCCATCAGTTGAACGACCAATATCCTGACATTGCCTATGCCTACCACATATATATAGACCGGCAAGGAAAAACTTGGGTGAGCACACAGTTTGGTGTTTATTTGATTACCCTAAAACCAAATCATTTTACAAAAATCCTGAATCAAAAAAATGAAGTGTTCCCTGTCAGGGGTTTGGCATTAGATGACGATAATGGCCTTTGGGTTGTCAATGAAAGCATTCCCAATCTTTGGAAAGCTTCCTTGAGTGCCGATAAAAAAAACATTTCAAAGGTTGAAACTTCCAATAACCCTATTGACGGAGAGCGGTTATTTTTTGGCGGGCGGCATTACCCGTTGCACAAATCCAAAAGTGGCGATATTATCTACAGTCCTGGGAAATACTATTTAAAAAAAATTAATCCTGACAATTATTTTTCTCATACCTATCGCTCTGTCGATACCACCCTGTCCATTGGCGATACATGGTCAATTTTCATGGACAGCCAAAATAAAATCTGGACAGGTAACAGCAATGGGTACATTGGGTTTACTGAAAAAGACAGCATTCACTATTTTCCACTTTTGGAAGCTTCGGTAGCTGACCTTCTTATTTATCAATTTATAGAAAATGGTCAAACGCTCTGGGTCGTCAGTGAGGCTGGGCTTTTCCTGTTGGATAAACCGTCCCGAAAAATCAATGAACGGTATTGGTCCGGTGGCAATGGAAAATATAAGTTACCATTTGATAAATTGTATCATGCTTTTCAAGATTCGGAATATTCCTTTTGGCTGGGAACGAGTGGAAATGGGCTAATTCATTTTAATATAAAAACTGGTGAATATGAGCAATTTACAAAAGCAGATGGTTTGTCCAATAATGTAATTTATGCAGTTTACCCCGATGATTATAATAATTTATGGCTGACGAGTGATTACGGGATTATGCGTTTTAATAAAACAACTCGACAGGTCAAATCTTATTTAACAAAAGACGGGATTACCCACAATGAGTTCAACCGCATTTCCCACCATCAAAGTGGCGATGGCACTTTGTTTTTTGGCGGATTGAACGGCGTGACGGCTTTTCATCCCAAAGATTTTCAAAGCGACAGCATCATCGCGAACACGCCTTTGATAATCAGTAACTTTCAACAATTTGTCGGCGATGAAAATAAATTGACAGATAAAACGAATGAATTATTAATTCAAAATAAAATTGTCCTCGCGCCCAACGACCCGTTTTTCAGGTTGGAATTTGCCCTACTGACTTTTGAAGATGCAGACAAGGTTCATTATGCTTACCAGATAGAAGGAATTGACCAGGATTGGATCTATCAGAAAGAAAATTACATCCGTATCAACCGATTACAATATGGGAATCACACCCTCCACATCAAAGGGCAATCCTCAACTGGGCAATGGTCTGATAATAAACTCAATCTCAACGTTTTAGTCCTCAAACCATTTTATCTGCAAACCTGGTTCTTGATAGTTGCAGGGTTGATATTTCTGATTAGCGGGCCTTTGGTTTTCAAATGGCGTACCTCACAACTAATAAAACAAAAAGCAAAACTCGAAGAGGAAGTCGCCATGCGTACCGAAACCATCAGGGAACAGGCAGAAGAACTGAAATCCCTGGAGCGCCTTAAATCCCGCTTTTTTGCCAATGTTTCCCACGAACTCAGAACGCCACTTACCCTGTTGCTCGGCCCAATCAACTCATTATTAAAAAGAAGAAGGGAGGATGAAACCGATCGGAAACTGCTCCAATTTGCCCAACGTAACGGGCAGCAATTGAAGAAACTCATCAATGAAATACTGGACCTTTCAAAATTGGAGGATAACAAACTGCAAGTAGAGGAAGAGCCTGTCCAGTTTTATGAATACATAAAAGACCAGAGCGCCCAATTCCATTCTTTTGGAGCCAGCGAACAAGTCCATTTTGAGGTAGATTACCAAGCGGATCGCTCACAATATATTCTATTGGACAAAAACAAGTTTGAAAAAATCCTCCATAATTTCCTCTCCAATGCGCTAAAGTTTACCCCTCCCGAGGGTTTGGTAAAATTGACCATCAAAGAAAAAGGAACCAATCTTATAATAAAGGTAAAAGATACTGGCCCAGGCATCCACCCTGATGACCTGCCTTTTGTGTTCGACCGTTTTTACCAAGCCAAACAAACCAGTAAAATGGAAAAGGGTGGCACCGGCATCGGGCTTTCGCTGTGCAAAGAACTGGCGGAATTGTTGGGCGGCAAAGTCTGGGTAAAAAGTGAACTGGGCAAAGGAAGCAGTTTTTATTTTGAGTTTCCTAAGAAAGCAGTACTTGGCGAAGTTCAGTTGGCAGTTGGCAGTCGGCAGACAGCAGAGCGTGATCTTCTATTTGAGCTAGCTACTCCAAAAACGGACAAAGCTGTTTTGCCCGACACAGACCAACAAGCCAACAAATCAACAATTTTGATTATAGAGGACAACCAAGACCTCAGAGAATATCTCAAATTCCTGCTCTCCGATTACAAGGTCATCGCCGCTGAAAACGGAAAAGTGGGCCTCGACTGCTTACTGCAGACTGCCAACTGCCAACTAATCATCAGTGACCTGATGATGCCCGTCATGGATGGTTTTGAATTTTTGGAAAAGGTAAAATCTGATGATCGGTGGCGGCACATCCCAGTGATAATGCTCACCGCAAAGGTAAACATCAAATCCAAGCTCAATGCTTTGCGTATCGGAGTAGATGATTATTTGAACAAACCTTTTGAAGAGGAAGAATTGAAAGCTCGGATCGAAAACCTTTTGAGAAATTATCGGGAAAGGATGCTATTGTTTTCACAAAAGGACGGGTCAAATATCGGAATGGAAGAACCGGAATCAGAGGCCAGCAACCTCCCCGTAATTGCCCAGGCAGACGCCAAATGGCTGGAGGAGGTCGAAGAAGTTTTAAATAAATTTTTACCTGAATATAATTTGAATATGGACCGGGTGGCAGAAGAACTCTATATAAGCCACCGTCAATTCAGCCGAAAACTCAAAAGGCTGACCGGGTTGACGGCCAGTCAATACCTGCAGGAAATGCGCCTCCATAAAGCAAAAGAAGTGCTCCTCATCGGAAAATACAAAACCATAAAAGAGGTTTCATTCGCCGTCGGTTTTAAAGATACCCGCTATTTTTCAGACTTGTTCCAAACCCATTTTGGGATCAAAGCTTCTTCCCATCTAAGGTGATTCCTTCCTAAAAATAGAGTTCTTTACGTAAATGTCCTGTTAACAACACAATGTTGTCCTGATCCTCGCATCTCCTCCTGCCTAACTTGCCATTGAATTTACACGGTTTTCCAAGGTCATTTTATTCTTCGGAGTAAGTTTCAATTTGCTGAAAATCATCAGCAAAAAATAGGCTGACCTGGGCATTGACAATTTTTAAAGTGTCTATCGCCCAGGAAGGTCTTATTTGAATAGACACTTAAAAATTGTCACATGAAAAAGATTCATACACCTTTTCACCTAACCTGGCTATTTTCTTACCACGACGCTGCATTTAAACTGGTTCCACCCTAATAATAATCCATAGGAATATCAGGTAGCTTATCAGCGACTTGATATTTTATTCCCTGACCTTTTACGATTATTTCAATCATCTATTTCCATTATGCGAAGGAATTGGATAGGACATTCAATACCCATTTCTTTCGCAACAGGAAATTTTAACTTTAAAACTTATCAATCATGACATTTACAAAAATCAACGTAAATCCACTTATTAACAGTACTTTGCGAATTTCAAATCTTCAGCCATTTAGGAGAACATTTACTTTTTTGTTACTTTTTGTGGTATATACGCTAAGCCTATCGGCACAGCAGGGTGAGGCTCTCTGTTTCCAACATCACAGCAATGACCATGTTAATTTAGGTAATCTGGGAGGAGCCTTAGACGGAGTACAAAAATTCACAATTGAGGCTTGGTTAAACCCAAATGATCCCGATGCAATTGGGGGAGTGTTCCCAGGAATTTTTTCAAAAAGGGCTGGCGGAAATGGATTCGCACTTTACATACAAGCATCAGGATCAAGTAATCCCGGAGCTGTTACTGTATTGTGGCTTGGCAGCATAAATGCGGGTGGTATAACCTCAACACTTTTACCTCCGTTTACATGGACCCATGTAGCTTTTGTTTTTGATGGAACTCAGGCAAATGTTGCGGACAAAATGAAATTCTATTTTGATGGAGTACTGCAACCATCAACTTTCTTTTTAGACGCAAACACAGTAACTACTTTCCCCACGAATTCACATGATGCAATGATTGGCACACTGGAATCATCATCTAATCATTCTTGGCTTGGTTGTCTGGACGAAGTGCGTATTTGGAACGAAGCCCTTTCAGCATCTACTATTTCTGCACAAAAGGACATTTGTTTATCCGGGTCAGAGAGTGGTCTTATTGCTTATTATCAATTTGATGAAGGTATAGCAGGAGGCAACAATGCGGGAGTTACCAATTTGCCTGATATGACATCAAATGGCAATGACGGATCCCTTTCTTCAAGTTTTGCCCTTTCAGGCACTATTTCTAACTGGAACGCACCCGGCGGTATGTTATGTACGAGTTCTTGCCCAGATGATGACAACGATGGGGTTTGCAACGACGATGACAACTGTCCGTCAATAGCTAATGCCGGGCAAGAAGATGCTGACAGTGACGGCTTGGGGGATGTGTGCGACGACGACGACGACAATGACGGTTGCCTCGACGTAGACGATGCCAATCCATTAACAGCAAGCACAGATTCTGACGGAGACGGCGATGCCGATGATTGCGATGTTTGTCCGAATGATGCGGACAATGACATTGACGGCGACGGCGTATGTGGCGATGTGGACAACTGCCCGACAACTGCCAATTCAGACCAGGCCGATGCGGATGGCGATGACGAGGGGGATGTCTGTGATGTGTGTCCTTACGACCCCGACAATGATGCAGACGGTGACGGTGTGTGCGGCGATGTTGACAACTGTCCAGCAGATGCCAATCCTCACCAGAAAGACCTTGATGCAGATGGTTTGGGCGATGCCTGCGATGCAACCGTGAGCGTCTGTGACGCCCTCGATGCACTCGCTGATTATGTGGAGTCGCTCAACCTACCAAACAATACCAAGAATTTCCTATTAAGTAAATTGGACAAGGCAAGCGATAAATTCCAAAGTGGCAACAACAATGCAGCCATTGGCAACTTGACTGCCTTCATCAACAAGGTGAATGCAAAGACGCCAAGTCAGATTTCCCAAAGTGAGGCAGATGCATTGATTGCAACAGCCAATGCCATCATTAATGCCATCAACAATGGAAATACCAACTGTACCAACAGCCAAAACCTGATAATCCAAGATGGCCCTGTGATTGCCAGCACATCAGCGGAAACAATTGGACTCAGGCTGTTCCCGAACCCTGCGGACAACAAGGTGAATATCCAATTAGATGGTATGGAGGGTATTGCCAACTTGGCAATTTATGACCAGTTCGGCAGGATAGTTTGGTCACAACAACTGGAAAAAGGACAGCTTTTCTTTAAAATTGACTTGTCCGGTAGCAAATTCGTCAATGGCATCTACTTTGTGCATGCCACTTCTGAAGGACAACGGCTTACGCAGAGATTGGTGATAGCTAAATAAAGTTATCGAACTGAAGCCCGTTAGAACCTTGAGGGGATGGCATTGAGCCATCCCCTCATTTTTTCTGCATAGTGCCACATGAAGACATTTGACTGATTCTTTTTCACTTTGAAAACAGATAGCAATCATTCCCAAAAGTAAAGCAGTTGAAATGCGGGAAGTGGTAGCATTTTTTTACAAATATCTCAAAACCTCAATAACCCCCAAAATACCGCCGTAAAAACCACTCCACCGACAGCAGCCCCATGAGCAGGAAGAAAATCCATTTCACATTGATGATCGAGCGGGTACGGGTAGAGGAATAGATGATAGGCTTGATGTCTTTTTCCGAGAGGGAGATGCCCAGTTCAGCTAATTGGTTTTGGTAAAAGACGTCGCCGCCATATTCCCGGCTCAGGTTTCGGAGCATGGCATGGTCGGCAGTTGTTTCGTATAGTTCGAGCTGGATGGGCTGTACGGTAAATTGGCCATTGTAATTGAGGTTCTGACCGTTGTAATTGACATTGCCACGGAAGCGGTAAGCGCCAACTGGCAGCACTCCAGCAGACAGCGTATATGCGTTTGTTGTTCTATTGAAAGTGAAATTGAAGTCCCTGCCCTCGGCATCGGTAACGGTCAAGCTCACATCTGGATCGTTGATGAGTTCGTAACTTTCATTGTAAAGTTCCGCATCGAAAATGACGGGTTCATTTTCATCAAAAATGTTTTTGCTCAACGAAACCCGGAAACGGCGCTTGTCTGTTTTCAAGGTTGCATACTGGAAATTTTTGCCGATCAACTCCTCAAAAATATTGTGGTTCTGGTGCTGCATATAATCGAACAGCCGCCAACGCCAAATGCCTTCTGCTGCCAGTACAGCTATTTTCACCTCGTTTTCCTCACCAAAAAGCAACAGTGGATATTTGGTATCAATTTTCCCAATGCGCTGATAAAGAAGTATTTGAGCGTCGCCCCTGGCTTTAAAATCCCCAAAAGGGGCAACCAGCGGATTGAATGTCGGCAGGTTGTTGCGCAAGTTGTCATCAATGGTAAACAGGTTGAAATCATTGCTGAGAATGCCTTGGACATCGTTGGTGTTCCTGATGTCCCCCTGGATGGTGAGCAATGGTTGCACGGTATTGAAACGGGACAGGTTGGTCTGCGTGCCAACAATGAACATGCGAGGGATTTTACGGCTGTTCATCACATTTAGCACACTGGAAATATCACTTTGCACGCTCGGCAAATTGTGCAGCACCACAAAATCAAAATCCGCCACCTTGTCTTTCATCTTGTTGATGTAATTGACGGTGACCTGGTAGTTCTTGTTTTTTTCGAGCACTTGCCGCAAGGCGGAAATATCTGGGTGAGGGGAATTTGCCAACAACAAAAGCTTTTGCCTGGCATCCAGCACATCTACAAAAATCTCTTTGACATTGTTGCCGGCAGTCGCTTCTCCAGCAATCCGGCTCAGCGAAATGCGATATCGCTGCACACCACTTTCGTTAGCGTCCAGCACAATTTCCCGAGTGGTGAAGAAGTCGTTTTTATCAATGGCAATAGGAATGTCCTGCAATTTGCGCCGATCGTTGCCGACCATTTTGGAAACGGTAACGGTGGTATTGCTGCCGACAGCGTTGCGGGCTGCCACATCTATTTGCACGCTGAATTTATCACCCAAGTAGGCTATTTTATTATGGAAAACCCGTTTGAGAATAAGATCCTTTTTGAGCGTTGTATCGCCCAAGGCAATCGTGTAAACAGGTACATTTAATTTTGCCCCGGCATATAATGGATTACTCCCTTCATTATAAATACCGTCTGTTGCCATAACTACTGCCCCAAGGTTCTGATTGCCGTACAAGTCGCCAATATCAGAGATTACTTTTGATAGGTTGGATATTTTATCCCCAAGCTCAAAATCGACCCCTTCCCGAACATCGCTGCCAAAAGCGTATTCTTTTACCTCGTATTTTTCCTCAAGGTTGGTTTTCAGTCCCCCCCAGCTGGTCCGATAAGCCGCCAGGCCTTCTTCAGCAAAAGCAGTACCGATCGATTCGGATTGGTCTTGCGCCAGCACCACAACAGGTTTTTTAGTTTCTGTAATCAGGGATTTTAATAGTGGTTTTAATAGAAGGAAAGCCAGAAGGGTAACAGCCAGAAAACGCACAACGCCCAATATTTTATGCAGATTGGGATATTGTTCCACAAAAGTCCGGTCTTTGTAATAGAGTCCCAGCGCATAAACAAGGCCACAGGCTACGCAAAGCAATATGTACCAGGCTGGGTATTGAAAACTAAGATTTTCCATTAAAGGTTGGTTTACTGGTGTAACGGTTTATAGGTTTATAAGTTTATGGTTCAAGGCATTCCAATTTACCTTGCACCGATTTGCCGATACACCAAAAAAAGAACGGCAATAGTAAGGTCTCGTTGCTTTTTTCGCAAACTTTTTGCAACAGAGAGTTAGAATAGCGTTAAAACAATGTCCCGTAACCTACGTTAGTTTATTTTGATTTCCTGTTTTTGATAAATAACAACCATTACAATGTTTAAGAAATCCCTGTTTGCAACTATTTTATTTATTTGTTTTTTCCTGAAAATGAATGCATCCATGATCCTCCTCCCCATGGATCTGGAACAAAAGAACCACCTCAAAGCCTACGGCATCACTTTTTGGATACTTGATCTGGATGTGGAAGCCTGGTGGCTGCTCAATTATCGGGGCGGCAGTTTTGCATTTCCCCACTCCCTTGCCTTTGAAAAAGAATGCCAGACCCGGGGCGTCAGTTTTGAGGTCATGCCCGACGCTGCGTTCAACCGCATCCTAGATGAAATTGCACAACCTGAAGTCAATATGGATGTGATGAAATTGGAGAAAGCCCCGAAAGTCGCCGTTTACACGCCTTCTGAAGGTTTCAAGACCCAAAAAGGAGAACAGATACAACCCTGGGACGATGCAGTTACCTTGGTCTTGCAATACGCCGAAATCCCGTTCGATAAGATTTATGATGATGAAGTGATGAGCGACAAACTGATTGAATACGATTGGTTACACCTCCATCACGAGGATTTTACGGGACAATACGGTAAGTTTTATGCTGGCTATCACTCCCAGATTTGGTACAAGGAAAACCAGGAACTATCTGAATCGATTGCCCGCAGCCACGGCTTTGAAAAAGTTTCGCAACTCAAATTGGCAGTTGTCAAAAAAATAAAGGAATATGTGATCGGCGGTGGTTTTATGTTTGCCATGTGCTCGGCCACTGATACTTATGACATTGCACTTGCTGCCGACGGGGTTGATATTGTGGATAAATATTATGACGGCGATGCGCCTGATCCTGGCGCCCAGCAGAAACTTAATTTTGATAAAACTTTTGCTTTTGAAAATTTTCAGTTGGTTAAAAATGCATTGGAATATGAGCATTCCACCATCGACAACCACTATGGCCGGAACATTAATCCAGAACAGGATTATTTTACACTGTTCGACTTTTCCGCAAAATGGGACCCCGTACCAACCATGCTGACCCAATGCCATACCCGCACCGTGAAAGGGTTCATGGGGCAAGCTACTTCCTTTCGCAAAGAGCACATAAAATCAAGTGTACTGGTCATGGGCGAAAACAAACCTATGAACGAGGCCAGGTATATCCACAGTCCTGTCGGGCAAGGTTTTTTCACCTTTTATGGGGGCCACGATCCAGAGGATTACCGCCATTATGTTCACGACCCCGACACTGACCTGAACCTCCACCCGCAGTCCCCTGGTTACCGATTGATATTGAACAACGTACTGTTCCCAGCTGCAAAGAAAAAGAAAAGGAAAACATAAGGATTGATGAATTATGAGTGATGATTTATATAAATCATCACTCATAAATTATAAATCAAAATTCTTTCACTGGCAATTTCTCATGGATTTCAGTCACCTTCATCAATGCTGCTGATCCGTACCAAGGGTGCAGTTCCATCACCAAACTACCTGCCTGAATAGCAGGGTCAGACTTGGTTAATTTTTTTGCTTCCTCAATTGTTTTTACATTAAAAATATAAATACCACGGATATCTCCGCTATCCAAAAAAGGGCCAGCAAGTACCAGCGTTCCTTCTTCTGCCATTCGGCCAATATTCTCGAGATGGGCTTTTTGTAATTCGGCAGCTTCAGCAGGTGAGCGGTCACGGTTGGGGCCACGTTTTAAAAAAGCCATGACATATTGTTTCATGCCATATTCGTCGGCATCTAATTCTTGTGCAAGCGCCGTGTCCCTTTCCATGGTTTCATTGTTTTGAGAAAATAATAAAACTGGGAACAACAAAATCAAAATAAATGATTGAAAGTATTTCATATTCATTATTTATTTAGAATAAATTAGTTAGTTAAAGTTGAACCACATAAGACATAAAAGGTAACATAAGTAAATCTCTTTTGTGGCTTTTGTGGCTTTTGTGGTTAAATAAAATCGTTCCAATTCAAAAATTAAGAGAAAACAAAAAACCGATAATCAAAAGGAAGTTATAAAATAAATAGATTTTTAAATCGACATATTTTGAGAGGGGTATTTTTAATATTTTCCAATTATAAATTATCAAAATAATTCGATCAACCATAAAAGCAACAACTGCGGCATACGCCACTCCATGCAAACCAAAAAGTTTCCCCCACCACAAACTCAGCGCCAGCAAAACCCCCATTTCCACAAGTGCGCTGGCGGTTAAAATATAATTTTTCTGATGTCCCATTGCAACCACTTGAGGCAATAAAATCCGGCTGGAAAGCAATAAGGTAAAAATATTAAAAATATAGGCAGATTCCTTAAAATCAGGATTAAATACAAAGGGGAATATAAGAGGGCTGCTCAACATTGCAAGAATACTAATCGGAAACAACCAATGTGAAATCCGGCGGGTCTCCCGCTTTATTTTTGCCAACCCCGCTTCTATGTTTCCTGACACTTCTGGGATCAATGAAGTCGCTAACGCACCAACCAATAACACAGCCAAAGGCAATTCCCTTGCCCCATACCGAAATATGGCGAAGGCCTTTTCGTCATCAAACATGGAAGTCACGACAAGACCGCTGATGTACTCTGACCCTTTACCAATTAATGCAAATAACAAAAGCGGCAGAAGCACGGGCAGGTATATTTTAAAAAAAGAAAAATCCAATTTCCACTCACAATATTTCACCAATAAAATAATACCCCATAAATACTTGAAGCCGGCCCAAAAAATCAATCCCAAGACTGCCGTCTTTAAAGTCATGCCGAGGTAGATGGGCAAAACCACTACAATGAATTGCAATAAAAAACTTACTGAACCAAAAATAACAATGGTTCTATATCTTTTTAATAATAAATAATAATATTGAATTAAAAAGGTTGGACAATTAAACAACAAAAAAAGGGCTAATAAATCAAGGTATGGTAATTCGTCAAAATTAACAAGGTGGTTGGCTACAAGTGGTTTTGTGAAATATAGCAGGGCAGCTGACCCAATACCCAATATTGAATAAAATAAATAAACATTAAACAAAGCTCTGGGCCGAGCAGCCTGTTCTAATTTAGGGTACAATTGCAGTAATGCGTTCTGGCCACCCACGATCCAAAAAAAACAATATAAACTGGCTACAAACAAAAGGGCTTCATAAATCGAAATCTGTCCTGTTGGCAGACCACTTTTAGCCAGTAGTATTCCTATCAAAACAGCGGTGCCGAATTGGAGCGCCTGGAATACTTGCAGGGAATTTATGTTGTTAAATGATTTGATTATTGATATTGGTGGTGATATTTACAAGAATAATGTTCCGCTTTATTTGAACCACAAAAGGCAGGACATTCTCAATTTTTAATTTTTAATTTAAATCCTCCTCCCGCTCATTAAACTTAATCCCGTAATCCTCCAATTCTTTAAGCACAGGTTCATAAGCTTCTTTGCTAACAGGAATATTGACACCTCTCGAAGTTATTTTGCCAGTCATTACAAGTTTTGCAAATATGCCCAAAGGCAGGCCCACCGTTTGGGCAATGGCTGTGTCATCGGCATTGTTTCCGTATAACAACATGCTGGAATAGCGGCGTTTTTTCTTTCCATTTAATTCAAAATCAAACTCGTGTTGCATGATAATGAGATCACGGTCATTTTGTTCGAGTTGCCATTTTTTCAATAATAACTCTTCCAAAATAAGAGCTGGTGTTGCTTTGGCCAAGGTGATTTTCTTTTTGCTGAAAAGTCCGAGCCAATCCAATTTTTTCATCACTGGCGAAAACGGGCGCTCACCCAAAAGCTCCCCTACCCTATCTTTTACCGAAAGCCCTGGCTTATTATCAACGCTAAGATATGCTTCCATCAACTCGTGATAACTTAATTTTTCAGAATCCATGATCGGGTATGACCCATCTGTAAGTCCAATCTTGATGAGGGCGTTCCAGGCATCACAAAATCCTCGGTATCGAATAGTGCCCCGGTAAAGGTTCGGAATATCCCCAAGTCCATATGCTTCGCGGTAAAGCAGGGATTCCCTGTTTGCATAAACCTCAAACGGCTCATCAAATCCAGGGATGTTGACCAATTTGTATTCCTTGAAAAGGCGGTTGTAGGGAATGTATTTGAACTTATCATCCTCCAGGTATTGGGCAGTGCCCTGTCCAGCCTTCACTACGTTACGGGGATTCCAGGTAAACTTGTACCTCCAAGGGTTTTTCTCTAAATATTCTGGCGCTACCAATCCTCCCGCATTGGACCGGAAAGCCATGAGCTTCCCGCCTATCCCTTTTATTTCGTCAATGGTTTTCATGGCCGACATGTGGTCAATGCCAGGGTCGAGGCCCAATTCGCCCATAAAAATCAGTTCTTTGTGGCGGAAATCATCGCTGAGTTTATAAATATCCTTGGAGACATAAGACGCAGTGATTAGGTGTTTGTTAAGCTGGATGCAATCAGTTGCCACATCAATGTGGAGATGGGCAGGGAGCAATGAAATAACAAGATCTGCTCGGTTGATTAAGTCGCGGCGGTCGTTGACTTTCATCACATCAAGCCACACCGCAAGGCCATTCGGATGGCCATTTACCTTTTTGGTTGCTACCTGTGGGTCGGCATCAGCCACAGTCACATGCCAGTTGTGGCTTTTTGCTTGATCTAGTACATAGCGAATAAGTGCAGAAGAAGATCGGCCTGCGCCGAGTATTAGAATGTTGTTCATTGACGGATAGGTTTCGTTTTAATGGTTAATGGTTAATGGTTAATGGTTAATGGTTAATGGTTAATGGTTAATGGTTAATGGTTAATGGCACAACGGACAATGGTTGCTTAGTTGCGCCTATGAAACGGCGAATATAGCCAATCATTGAAAAAATTAAACTTTTGAAAATAGGAATTGCCTTCTAAATCCTTTTACCTTAGATAAATTATTGAATACCAATTTGGTAAGAAAATTGGCTAAATCCCCAATCAAGAAAATAAGTAGGTGAACTCAAATAATCGACACTTTTGGCGGCCTCTTTTTCCGCCATACTTTGTTAAAAAAAATGACCGTAGCTATGGCTATGCTAATTTTTTTTGCCTTGTCTGACGAAAAAACCTGCCTGCCGGTAGGCAG
>JAJCYI010000051.1 GCA_029263015.1 Saprospiraceae bacterium
GACGGAACATGGGTAGCAATGCCAAACCAACGGTATTTTTCGTGCCGTAGGTACGTAACATTTTCCACCTTGCGTACCTACGGCACGGTGAAAACCCCTGCAAATGCTTGGCTACCCATGTTCCGTCCCTAACGGGACAATAAGATTGCTATCCAGAACTCACGTTACTTAGCGCCTCCCTTAATTTCCGACACCAATTCCCACTAAAGATCGCTTCAACATCTTCTTCCGTATAACCCCGTTTGTTTAGCAGCCCCGTTAGTTTTTGTAAATCAGCAATAGTGTCAATATCGGAAGGACCTTGTTCCTTGCCAAACCCACCGTCCAGATCGGTACCGATGGCAACATGATCTGTATTGCCAGCAATTTCACAAATATGGTCGATGTTATCTATCATGTTATCCAAAGTAACTGGCGTGTTGTCGGGATGGGATTTTCCCCGTTCCCAATTCGGTACCATCATCCAAGCGTCTAAAGGCATTCCAATGACAGCATCTCTTTCAATAAGTACTTTGATCTGTTCGTCAGAAAATTGGCGATTGTGATCGACCAGCGACCTACAATTGCTGTGGCTTGCCCAGATGGTCCCCTGGAAACAATCTATCGCTTCCCAAAAACTGGTATCGCATAAATGAGTCATGTCCAGCGCCATGCCCAATTCTTCCATGATTTGCAAAAGCTGTTTTCCTTTTTCTCCAATCCCCCCCTCGCTATTCGTGCCAAAGGCATAAGTTCCAGGGCCATAATGCGCAGGGCCAATCGCCCTCAATCCTCTTTCAAACATTAAATACAGATGGTCGAATGTCACAATAGAATCTGCTCCTTCGAGAGTGAGCAGAAATCCAATTTTGGAATAACCGGTTTCATTTTTCCATTTATCAAAATGATCCTCCAGCTCATTCAGGTTGCGGATCATTTTCAATTCTCCCTGTCTTTCCATCTCTTCGTACCAGGCCAATTGCGCTTGTGTCATGGCCCAGGCTTGTTCTGGGGACTTCCAACCTCCCAATGGATGGGTGGGTTTGGCATATCGGGCAATAAGGGTGGCAAAACAAAAACCTACATTCCCTGCCCGCATCGAAGGAAACGAAACTGTTGAATTCCCCCGATCGTGTTTATCGTTCATTTGTTTTTCATGTGCCCTTATTTCATGGATGGAATGGCGGAGGTCCCTGTTCCATTCAATGGCGTTCATGCTTAAATCGAAATGACCGTCTATGATGAGTGGCTGATGCTTCATATTGTGATTTTGCGATTTCGGGCTGTGACATCCCATTGATCAATAATATTTCCAGAACTTGCGACATATACCTGATCATAAAGTGCGACTGTCGGACAAATGTGATAAGGATATGCCAACAGGATTTGTCCAACATACAGCGCATCAGCCACGGAGCTTTTTATGACCAGATGTTCTTCACTATGTCCGATTTGCGTGAATTCATGGGGATCAATAAATGCAACTCTCGGCAATGGGAATTCGCTGGCCACACTTTTATGTCCCAAGTCAAGACAATAAGTATATGTATTTATTTTTGAAATTACGCGGGTTGCGATTACTGCTGCTTTCTTGAATGCTTGCTCTTGGAATTGGCTTGCATAGCCTTCGTCCCATAAAACAAAAGTGCCTGGACTGCATTCCACATCATGGTGTTTTGCGTGGACGCTAAAAGTGGGGCTGCCCCCTGCGACAATGGGAATGTCTTTTTTCAGTTCCTTTTGCAATTGATTCCGGAAAAGAAAAACTTCCTCGAATACTTTGCGGCAGATTTTGGTTCTTTCTTGAAATGAGGGCGTATGAATATGACCATCATAACAATGTAAACCCATGAGTTTTAAACGGGCCGATTGGTTAATTGATCCAACAAGGCTTTTTGCCTGATCCACTGCAACCCCGGTTCGGTCATGGCCGACATTAACATCAATATATACATCAATCGACTTGCCGAAACTTTTGAATTTTTCGTCAATAAATTTTATCGTATCGATATTGTCAATGAGTATGCTGAATTGGGTTTTTGGAAATTTTTTCATCAGGGCGAACACCCGATTGACCTTTGGTCCCTGAACAGGGTAGGCGATCAAGACGTCTTTGGCTTCTGCCATTCCGAGCATTTCCGCTTCGGCAATGGTTGCACATTTGAATTTATGGATGCCTTCAGCAATTTGCATTTTTGCAATTTCCAGCATCTTATGGGTTTTCACATGGGGACGTAACCTTTTTGTCCCGCCAGCATACATTACCGCAAGTTGGATGTTGTACCTGACCTTGTCTTTATCAATAATTAAAGCTGGAGAGTCGATATTGGATAAAGCTATTTTATGCCACTCGTTCATCATTTCAACAAAAATTGAGCTTCGATTTCAACAGGAATATTATCGGGCAAAGTGGCCATACCCACCGCAGATCTCACCCCTACACCTTTTTCCGGCCCCCAAATTTCAGCAAAAAGTTCACTGCATCCATTGATTACGTATGGGTGGCGCTCAAAGTCCAGCGTGGCATTCACCATCCCCAATACTTTGACCACCCTGTCAATGCGATCCAAAGTTCCCAGGTTGTGTTTCAGGGTGGCCAGAATGGCGAGGCCTACTTGTCGGGCTGCCGATTTTCCAGCTTCAATGTCCATGTCTTCGCCCACTCTGCCAATGATGAGCGTGCCGTCTTCTTTCACGGTTCCATGTCCTGAGACAAAAGCCATATTCCCCACGATCAAAAATGGTTGATAAACGCCCAAGGGTTTGGGAGGAGGGGGAAGGGTTAATCCGAGGGCTTGTAATTTTTGGTTTGCTGTCATATTTGTTGGTTGTTGGTTCTGCTCCAAACGTTCCTTCTTCCAAAAGGATGGGAATTAAATTTCCATCCTTTTGGAAGAAGGAACGTTTGGCTATTCAGTCAATCGTTTACCATCTGCCGTTCTTAAAACTGACTTAAAATCAAAACACCTATTATCCCAGTAACCGAAACGATCATTTCCATCACACTCCAGGTTTTTAAAGTATCTTTTACCGACATATTGAAATATTCCTTGAACAACCAAAAACCTGCGTCATTCACGTGGGAAAACATGAGGCTTCCTGCGCCTGTCGCCAAAACCATGAGGTTTGGGTCAGCTCCGGTCAGTGGAATCAACGGCGCTACGATTCCTGCACTGGTCAATCCAGCGACGGTGGCCGAACCCACACAAAATCGAATAATAGAAGCAATGCCCCAGGCCAGTATCAGTGGTGAAATAGCGACCCCTTGCAGCAGTTCCCCAATGTGGTTGCTGACCTGGCTGACGATCAATATTTCTTTCAAAGCTCCTGCTCCCGCAATAATCAACAATATCATGGCGATGTCTTTGACCGCTTCCATTAAAGAATCCGAAACTTCATTCATTGTTTTTCCCCTCGCCAGGCCCAGGGTATAAATAGCCACAAGGATGGTAATGATCATGGCTATGATCGGGTCACCAATGAAGTTGACGATGGGCATTATTTGACTATCGGGAGCAATGAATATTTTTAAGACAGCAGCACCAGCCAGCAAAATGACGGGGAGCAAAGCGGTGAGAATACTGGTAGCCAAACTTGGCATTTCTTCTTCGCTAAATTTTTTAGCGCTGAACAATGATTTTAATGGGACCGGATTATATTTTTTAAGTGTTCTTGCAAATATTGGCCCGCCCAAAATAATAGCTGGGATGGCTACCATAAAACCATAGAGCAAAGTCATTCCGATATCAGCGCCATAGCTTTCCACCAAAGCGGTGGGTGCAGGGTGGGGTGGCAGGTAACCATGCGTAACACTTAAAGCTGCAAGCATAGGCAGTCCGATATAGAGTAAAGGCAATTTTGTTCTGGCAGCGACCGTGAATACCAATGGCAGTAAAATGACAAATCCCACCGAATAAAACATGGGAATCCCAACAATAAACCCCGTCAATACCACCGCCCATTGCACGTATTTATTTGGAAAAATACGGATCATGGTATCCGCAATTCTTTGGGCGGCCCCACTGTCCGCCACCAGTTTTCCCAGCATCGCACCAAATCCAAGGATAATCACCAAAAAACCTAAAGTCCCCCCAATCCCTTTCTGGATAGCCTTGCTGATTTCATTGATGGGCAACCCTAAAGCAATCCCCAATCCCAGCGCCACCAGCACAAAAGAGAGAAATGTATTGAGCTTAAAATAAGCGATTAATAAAACCAGGATAAGTATGCCTACCAGGACAATGGCTATCTGCATAATGGTCTGTTATTTCTGAGTCTAATTATTATATAGCGGTGAATGTAAAGCGAATCCCCAGATTCGCTCGTAGGCAGACTTAGAAACTGTTTTAAAACAGCGAATCTGGGGATTCGCTTTACATTGAGTTTGCCAAAATTGAATTCATCGCAACTTGGATTAATTATTTTTTGCGGTGAATGTAAGGATGCCATTGTAATTAATGAAATAGCGCTCGCTGTCAGTGGTGTTTTAAGTGATGTCTAAAGTCCTGTTTTATTAGTTAAAACCAAGTTGCAATAAATACAGATCAAGATTAAAGGGTCTATTGGTTTAAGGTGTTTTGGTCTTTCGGAGCGGCCTTATACCAATAAACCATAAACCATAAACCAGTAGACCGATTTCCTTTTCAGATAAGGATCCATCGCAACCTTAAATTAGTTAAAACCAAATATTAACCCATACCCACCGAATCTATGTCCTTTCCTTGCCGAATATTCATGCTTTGGTTTTTGCTGGCTACTAGAGATTACATTTGAACGAAATTCGATATTGTCTTCATTCCCAAAATTGTAAAGGAAATAGACTGATCAATTTGTGATTACTAGTTTATAGGACCCTAATCGAAATAAAATGGCCGAAGCCGAAAAGCCGGTTCTCATAAGAGAATAAAAGAGTAGGTGCAACCTTTCAATTACTCATCATGAAATATCTATCACAAATTCTAAGTTTTTGTTTGTTAAGTTTTTGTTCATATTCTCAAGATTTATATTTCTCAAGCCAGTCAAAAGAGATTTATAAATCAAATTTAAATGGTGGCAACTTAACAACTATTTTTAACCAGCAAGGTGCAAATCCACAGGGCATTGCACTCGATTTGGTAGCGAACAAGCTATATTTCTGTGATGCAGGGTTGAATAAAATTCGCAGAATGAATTTAGATGGGACAAATGTTGAAGACATTGTTTCAACTGGCGGTAACTTGAGAAATATTGATTTAGACGTCGCCAATCAAAAAATATACTTTGCTGAACGAAATTCTGGAATTATCCAGAGAGTGAATTTTGATGGGACAAACCTTGAAACAATTGTCCTTCCTTGCCCTGTCGCTCATGGAGTAGCTCTGGATTTAATAAACAATAAGGTATACTATACTTGCTCGGAACCTACAAGTAATGCTACAGTCAATCGAGCTGATTTAGATGGATCAAACCAAGAGCAACTTTTAATCGGTTTTCAGGCCGTTGATATAGCATTGGACTTGTATAATGGAAAAATGTATTTAACTGACATTACTAATGACCGTATCCGCAGAGCAAATCTTGATGGGAGTGCTCTACAAGATTTAGTAACTAGCGCCATTGATTTAGCGTGGGGAATAACATTGGACCATATCAACAGTAAAATTTATTGGGCTGACCCTTTTGGGAATATATTGAAACGATCAAATCTTGATGGGACTATGGTTGAGACCGTTTTTAATATACCATGTTTAGACGTAACAACTGACTTATATAGCAATACAGCATCTTTAGAAATATGTGATGGCGTGGACAATGATGGTGATGGCCTAATTGACGAAGGTTTTGACCAGGACAATGATGGTTTCACATCCTGTGGCGGAGATTGCGATGACAATGATCCCGCTATCTACCCTGGAGCTACTGAAATCTGCAATGGCGTGGACGACAATTGCGACGGGCAAGTTGATGAAGGGCTGTCTCAGGGGTTTCAGTTTACTTATACCTTCACAAATGCCAGTCATTGCAATACACTCAATATTACCTGGTCAGGCGGATGCCCAAGTTGGCTGGTGGACATTTCTATAGCACTGGTTTCGACCAACACGGGCGTAATGTCCATTGCAACCAACCTGCCAAACACCGGCTCTTATTCATGGACGGTGCCCTCAACCCTATTGCCTGATGATTACTTTTTTTACGTTCCTGGAGCATCTTCCGGTGGAAATGGAATTCCTTTTACCATTGGCAGTTCGAGCGGCACAGAAATTTGCAACGGCCTGGATGACGACTGCGATGGCCTGATTGACGAAGGTTTCGACATAGACAATGACGGCTTCACATCCTGTGGCGGAGATTGTGATGACAATGATCCAGCTATCTACCCTGGCGCTACAGAAATCTGCGATGCCATTGACAATAACTGCAACGGGGTGATTGACGAAGGTTTCGATGTAGACAACGACGGCTTTACATCCTGTGGCGGAGATTGCGATGACAATGATCCAGCCATCTACCCTGGAGCTCCTGAAATTTGCGATGGAATCGACAACAATTGTGATGGTATAGTAGATGGTGGCGTTATCGTATTGAATAATGGTAGAGATGCGTTCGTTCATAGCGAACCTAGCAGGCAAAACAATAACTATGGAACTGCGCAAAACTTCAACACCATGGCCTGGACATGGAGCGGCACGGCTGGTAACATTCGGCAATATTTTGACTTCACAATCCCTGTAGTACCAGCAGGTGCAGTTGTAAATTCAGCTTTACTAAACCTTAGTGTTGCGCCATGGGTTAACAATTTTTGTCTACCTGGAACCAATGAGACACAACTTCAACAAGCTGCATTACCTTGGGTTGAAAATACTATAACGTGGGCTAATCGCCCAGGGGGGACTGGCCCAATTTCACCATACCCTTCGCAATGTAACAACAACGCTAATTTTAGCATGGATGTAACTAGCCTGTTAGGCGCATTCTCGCCTTCAGGAAATGGACTGGTTTGGTCTTTACAAAATGAAAACTTCTACAGGGCTCAGGTCTATTATTCATTCGATACTGCAAACCCTGCTCTTCGTCCTACCCTCACCATCACTTGGTCTTTCAATCCACAGACATGGTATCCTGACAATGATGGCGACAGCTATGGCGATGCCAATTTCCCTGTAATTGCATGTACACAGCCAGCAGGGCATGTACTTGATTGTACCGATTGTGACGACACTGATGCGACCATTTATGTAGGTGCACCAGAAATATGCGATGGCATCGACAATAATTGTAATGGATTGATCGATGAAGGAAATGTGTGTTGCATAGCCGCCGGTGGTATCATTCGCGTAAACCATACCGCCTCAAGTAATGGCCCAGGCACCGATCTCCTTTGGGCAGATGCATTTGACAATTTACATGATGCACTGGTATTTGCGAAAGCAAATGGCGGCTGTGAAATCTGGGTAGCGCAGGGAACGGGAACCAGTTACGTTCCTTCAAATACTCCGTTGGGAGGGAACACCCCTTCACGGCAACGCACATTCTATATTGATTTTGATGTCCAGGTTTATGGTGGTTTTATTGGAAATGAGGTGAACCGTTGGGACAGGGATTTTGTGAACAATGAGACTGTACTAAGCGGAAACAGAGGAATTGACAGCTTCTTTTATGACAATGTTTTCCATATAGTCACTTTTGAAGATGTATCCAATGCAACTGTTTTAGACGGTTTTACCATTGAGTTAGGTAATGCTTCGAATGGAGGCAATTTTAAGGGCGCAGGCATTTACAGCATAAATGGCAGTGAGCGGATAGCCAATTGCATCCTACAGGAGAATGAGGCAGGTTTCGGTGCTGGCATGTGCATTATTGATGGAAGCCCGACCATAGACAGTTCCCTTTTCCAAAACAATGACGCAGGCCAACATGGTGGTGGTCTCTATGCCGATTCTAATAGCAACCCAGTTGTTTCGAACAGCACATTCAGTAATAATTCAGCCTTTACCAATGGTGGCGGTATCCTATCGCAATCAAGTAATATTACGCTGACCAAATGTATCCTCAATGAAAATCAGGCTAGTATTGGTGGAGGCATCAGGTGCAATGGCAGTATTGCCAGCCTTACCAATTGCCTGCTCTGGGGTAACGTTGCAGCCGGTAGTGGAGGTGGATTTTACAACAGAAATAGCACGGCCACAGTGGTCAACTCAACCATTGCTGACAATACAGCAGGTGGAGCAGGAGGTGGAATCTACCATCATAGCAACGATATGACCGTTACCAATTCTATCATTTGGGGAAATACTGCGACTCCTGGATTTGGCCCTCACATCTACCTTGTACCTTCTTTAGCAACTGCTACTATAAATTTCAGCATAATGGACGGTAACTGTCCAGGAGTGGCAACCTGTAACAGCATTCTAAATGCGAATCCAATGTTTGCCAATCCAGGTGCAAATAACTACCACCTTACACCCTGCTCGCCAGCAATAGATGCTGCCACAAGCAACGGAGCACCCAGCACTGATCTGGATTGCAATGATCGGCCATGGAATAATAACGGTTTGTATGACATGGGAGCTTATGAATTCCAAGGTGCACCGCAGGTCTTTGGGCCTGAAATCGGTTGTGATGGCATCGACAACGACTGCGATGGCCTGATTGACGAAGGCTTCGACCAGGACAATGACGGCTTTACTTCTTGTGGTGGTGATTGCGACGACAATGATCCCGCTATCTATCCTGGAGCGCTAGAAATCTGCAACAACATAGACGACGACTGCGACGGCCTGATTGATGCTGCCGATCCAGATTTCGTTGACAATGTGGACCCCGTTGCTATTTGCAACGCCGCCATAACCATCGTGCTCGACCCGTCGGGCAATGCAACCATTACATACGTTGACGTGGATAATGGCAGTGTGGACGATTGCACTCCCTATCCCGATTTGGTGTTCAGTGTTTCACCGAATGCTTTTGATTGTACAAATGTTGGCAATAACCCTGTCACGCTGACGGTGACAGATTTAGCAAACAATACAAACACCTGCAATACCACCGTGACTGTTCATGGGCCAGTCTATATCAACTCCATCGACGTGACCCACGAATCCTGTGCTGGACAAAATGATGGCAGCATCACCATTATTGCTGGCAGTACCGTTGGAGGTCAAATTGGTTATTCAATTGATGGAGGCACTTCATTCTACTTTTCAAATATATTCAACAATGTTTCTCCAGGTAGTTACAATGTTGTGGTCAAGTTATTTGGCGGCAATCCTCAGTGTAGTAATGTTACAGTAACCGGAACTGCCACTGTCAACCCCGGCACACCAGCTCCAACATGGTACAAGGATATTGACGGAGACGGATACACGGATGGCATTACACAAGTCAGTTGTACCCAACCAAATGGCTTTGTAAGTAGTGCACTTCCAGACGATTGCAATGATTACGATGCCAACCAGTTCCCAGGACAAACCTGGTATAAAGATGCTGATGGGGATAACTATACCGATGGCACTACGCAGGTGGCATGTGCCAGGCCAACAGGTTATAAAACTGATGCCGAACTTGTCAATACTACCGATATTGACTGCAATGACAGCAACCCTCTCATTAACCATGCAGCCACGGAGGTTTGCAACGGAATCGATGATAATTGCGATGGACAGGTGGATGAAGGTGTCTCAAGTGGCCAAACCTATGTTGGCAATGTGACATTTTCTTCCCAAGCTGATTTAGATGCGTGGCTGAGTTGCTATTCAATCATTGATGGTACAGTCACCATATTGGGATGGAATATTACGGACCTTGGTTCATTATCAAGCATTCAAGAGATTACAGGAAGCTTGTCCATATACTATAACGGGAGTTTGACTTCCTTAAATGGCTTGGACAATCTGGCAACGGTAGGTGGCAGCCTTACGGTATTTTACAACTTCTCCCTCAGCGATTGCTGTGCAATACATGATTTGATAAATGGTGGAGTTACCGGCGCTATCACAATCTTCTTTAATGCTGCAAACTGTAATTCAACTGCCGAGATTAATTCTAACTGCGGAGGTGGCAATCTCGCCTCCAAACCTAAAAGTGAAATTCTGCAAGGCGACAAACTGTCTCCTAATCAGAAAAAACTGCAATCTCTGGATTTTGATCAGGCACTAAGGTTGTACCCCAACCCTGCCCGTGATGTGCTGACCCTTGACCTGTATAACTACCTGGATCAAAGCATCTCGATATCTATTTACAACCACCTCGGACAGCAGGTGCTGTACCTGCCAGAACAGGAACTGCACAACCACGACATAACCATTGACCTTTTCGAAAAACAACTGCCCAGTGGCATATACCTGCTCTCTGTCATGACCATGGAGGGGCAGCAGACGAAGCAGTTTGTGGTTTCCAGATAATCGACCTGTACATCTCGCTCGGATCGGCCACCGCCGGTCCGAGCGAATAACCTCAATTTTTTTTGGTTCTTTGACAACTTTTGCCATAAATGCCGGAGGATATAAATCCTCCTCTGTCGAATGAAATGCAACTGGTGGTGGGTCAGTGGATTAGGATTCCGACAGCAGAGGATTTATATCCTCTAAATTTCCAAATTGCAATAATTGTCAAAGAACCTTTTTTTGATTTCGACAATTTTCCAAAGCCGAGTTTAGACTTGCAAAGGCTTATAAAAATATCGAGGGGTAGTTTTTTATAATTATTTCCTCTTTGGATAAAGATAAATAAGATGACAAATGAATCGGTTTTTTTTCAGCCTGCTTTTTTATGGGATGGGACTAAGCGACTGGCCGGAAACCTGGAGTTGAAATCCGATGTCCTCATTTTTCATTTTGATAATTTTAGAGATAGCAACATTGATCTGCGAATACTCCTGGAAAGAATTGTTGAAGTGAAATTGTACAAACTTTATGACCTGGTGATAAATGGATTGGAAATTTATGACAATGAAGGACGGAAAAACATCTTTATCCTGAATGATCCCAAAAAGCTAAAAGAATACCTCAGGCCTGTTCATAAATAAAACTGGTTCTTGGACAAATTCCATGGGGTTGTGACAAACAGGGTTGCGGTGCGCTGCACCTTTACTGTCTCAATAATTTTGATTTCTACTACTAATGGTCCGCCGCACTGCGGCTATTCAAATCCCTGTCATCAATAGCCGCAGAGCGGCGCAACATTAGTAATTCAAAACCAATACCGGCTTTTAAGGTGCAGCGCACCGTAACAGCTTCTTAGAATTTCATCATCAAAATCATCAAAAAATGAAAACTCAATTTAACAACCTCCTTTTTTATGCAGTGCTGTTCTTATTGCCACTGCAAGTACAATCTCAATCCTGGGTGCCCCAGGCAATTGATTTATTGCCAGTTGACTATGCTGTTTATTCCATTTCAGTCGTCAATGATACAGTAGTTTGGGCAGTAGCATGGGACCGGAATGCAGGTCTCCCTGTCGCAGTAGATCACATTACCAAAGTATTAAGAACAACCGATTCAGGAGTTTCCTGGGATGTTTTTGATGTAACGGAAGCAATAGGCCGGAAAAGTTTTGATATTGTCGCCCTTAACAAGGATACCGCTCTTATTACTACACAAACTTCAGGTAATAATGGGAAGGTAAGTGGCGTATTCAAAACAGAAGATGGGGGAGGTAGCTGGACACAAAAATCTTTTGGCTACACCGGAAGTGTTTGGATACGTTTTTTTAATCAAACTGACGGTATAATCATAAATAGAGGCAGCATGGCTACTACCGATGATGGGGGAGAAACATGGACGCCTGTCCCATCAGTTGATATTCCAGCTTTTCAAACTAGTGAAAGTACACTTATAAGTACAGGAACCAATTCTTGTCAAGTCGTTGACGATCATATTTGGTTTGGAACTAATCAGGGCAGGGTTTACAGAAGCCAAGACAAAGGACTGACTTGGGAAGTTTCAAATGCGTCCCTTGGCAATTCTGCCACGGTAATATCTGAAGCTTTTAAGGATACATTAGATGGAATTGCGGTCGATGTCAGTTCATCAATTACTGATTTTAGTAAAACCACAGACGGTGGAGAAACCTGGTCGATTTTTACTTCAAGCCCAGATCTGAGAATAAGGAACATTGCCTATATCCCGGGCACTGAAAACACCTTGATTGGAACTTCAGATTTGGCATCCAGCCCCTTAACTGCTTACTCAGTAGATTTTGGAGAAACATGGAAAATTGTTGAAGAAGACATTTCATTTAGGGCTACACAATTTATCACCTCAACGGTAGGATGGGCAACTAGAAGCTTTATTACTGCACCTAATCAGGCGGCCATGTACAAATGGGACGGCAGTGATATTTTTGATTGTAACCCTGCCTCTGAAAGTTTTCCCGACAACCCCTTGACCCATACTGGCTCTGGCTCGAACAGTACGACAGTAACATTTGATCTAGGCAGTAAAACCCCATCCTTTACGATCTCAGGGCTCAATTCTAAAATAAACGGCAGCCCGAATAACCGCTATATTGATGAAGTCACAGTCACTTATGTATATGGAAATAGCACAACTGAAACTTATGGTACTTTCAGTGGTGATAACACCAATAGCGTGACTGTAGATATCCTCAAAAGCAATGTTGAATCAGTAACGGTCTCATTAACAGATGGGTATGATGGAAATTACAGCGGCACCTTGTCGGTTTCACTCAGTGATATCAGCTACTGTAGCCCTATTCCTGGCTGCCCCGATGCCGACAACGACGGCGTGTGCGATGTTGATGATGTTTGCCCTGGCTTCGACGATAACCTGATCGGCACCGCTTGTGACGATGGCGATGTCTGTACGACCAATGATACTTATGGAAATGACTGCAACTGTGCAGGTACATCAGCTGACAGCGATGGAGATGGTGTTTGCGATGGGGAAGACAACTGCCCCGATGATGCCAACAGTGACCAGGCTGATGGAGATGGTGACGGACTTGGTGACGTTTGCGATAACTGCACGAATGAAACCAGCTTATTTAATCCAAACCCATTAACGCATCAAGGTACAGGCTCTTCTGTTTCGTCCGTGACTATCCCGATCATCAATACGGACATCAGTTTTACCATAAACGGCCTCAATGCCAAAACCAATGGCAACCCGAACAAGCGTTTTATCGATCAAGTAACCGTCACCGATAACAACGGAGGTTCTTATGGCCCATTCGCCGGGGATGTACAAAGCTCTGTCAATATAACCATAAGTGGTGGTGTGACATCCGTGACCGTTTCATTGACCGATATTTACGATGGGGACACTGGAAACGAAGTCATCAGTGTGAGCATGACCGATGTGACTTCCTGCCTGCCCCCGCCTCCACCTTTGCCTCTGGTCTCTAACAACCAAATTGACAATGACAAGGTAGCGTTTGAAAGGGGAATAACCCTTTATCCCAATCCTGTCCAGAATGAACTGAACATCCATTTTGCTAATGCCCCGGAAGAAGCAGAGGTGGTATTGGTCAATCTTCTGGGGATTCGGATTGCACAATACCATATGTCAGGCGAGCCGGTCTTGCAGATAAACCTGGAAGAGTTGCAACTGACGAACCAAACCATTTTTGTGAATATCCGGATCCCGGGCGAGGAACCTGTTACTAAGCAAGTATTTTTTATAAAATGATCAAATGAAACCAACCATTTAAAAAATGGAATACTGAAAGGCCAAATCATGGTTGCATGGTTTTCCATGCAGCCATTTTTTGAGCTACTGAAAATGTTTTCCAGCCATATTGTGGCGTGTCAATTGTTTTCATTAAATTGGCAAATCTCCACAGGGTTGTAAAACCCGAATAAAGGTTTTCTGATCCTGCCCTAAACAAAACATTATGAAAAGAATCAATTTACTCCTGACTATTCTTGCCGTATTAATTATTTCCAATTTATGTGCCCAAGATGGCATCCTTGACCCCACTTTTGGAACCGATGGTTTGGTTACTACATCCTATATCGGATATATCGGTTCAATGGCATTGCAACCTGATGGGAAAATTGTAGTAGGCGGTAGATCTGATAATAAGGAATTTGCGGTTGCCCGATTTAATCCTAACGGTACTTGGGATAATACTTTCGGTACAGATGGCACAGGAAGAGTAACTACTAATATTGGCCCGGACGAAGATAATATCTATTCAATAGCCCTACAGCCCGACGGGAAAATCGTTGTGGCAGGTTATTCGACGAGTACGCAAACTTTTTTCAAAAACTTCGCATTGGCCCGATATGATACAACTGGTTCTTTGGATGCCAGTTTTGGAACGAATGGCCTTGTAATTACAGATTTCGCCTCGGATTTTGGCGATTATCAGATAAGGTCAATCATTATCCAGCCCGATGGGAAAATTGTGGCTGCGGGATCTTTTGACGATGGAGCAGTTGGTCAATTTGCATTAGCAAGATATAACGAAGATGGGTCTTTGGATGACAGTTTTGGATCCGATGGGAAAGTGCTCACCAACTTTTCGCCACAAATAGATCGGGCGACATCAGCCGTCTTACAACCCGACGGAAAAATTATTGTAGGCGGGCAAACTGATAACATTAGCAATGACGACAACTTTGCATTGGCCAGGTACCATCCAGATGGCGGTTTGGATAACAGCTTTGGAATTGATGGCCAGATGACAACCGATTTTAACGGATTCAATGATCGCATTAGATCCTTGGCGCTGCAACCCGACGGAAAAATTGTCGCAGCTGGATATTCATATATGGGTACTAACTCAAATTGGGACTTTGCCTTGGCCAGGTACGATGATGAGGGCTTTTTAGATGAGAGTTTTGGGGTGGAGGGAATATTACAAACCGCCTTCGGTCCATCATCAGATGTTGTATTGGATGTTGCTCTTCAGGAAGACGGGAAGATTATAGCAGCAGGATGGACCAAGGATAATTCGGGTGACGACGACTTTGCCATTTCACGCTACAACTCGGACGGTTCATTAGATGAAGACTTTGGGACAAATGGACAACTAACAACCGACTTTGGTGCAAGTGGTGAGTTTATGACCTCGGTTGCTATACAACCCGACGGAAAAATTGTGGCAGGAGGAAATATTAGAATACCGGGCGCTTCTAACTATTATTTTGCTTTGGCTCGATACCTTTCAGAAATAGTTCTCGGCGCTATTGATTTTTCAATAGTTGATAATTCCGTGTTGGTTTACCCCAACCCTGTTTTTGAAGATGCCATCTTGAAATTTACCTTGAAGCAAAAAGAAACCCTTTCAATTCAATTGGTGGATATTGATGGCAAAACCATAAAAACATTTATGGATAATCAAATACTGCAAATAGGTGAACATTCTCAGACCATTGTTTTGCCAAACGGATTGGCAATTGGCGTTTATTATATTGTTTTGTCAACTCCTAATGGGCGGATGAGTGTGAAAATATTTAAGTAATTGGTGCTTATTACACTGTGTAATAATTTTCTTCCGGTTTTAGGTTTCCTCCAAGGGGTTTCAACCCCTTGTAATCGCATAAAAAACAAGGGGTTAAAACCCCTTGGAGAGATTAATAACACAACTTATTTATTACACAATGAACTTATTCTATTTTGATTATAGGGTATTATTTCACATCAATAAAATCGATTATGAAAATTTCTACAATAATTAAATGGACACTAATAATAGTCATAGCATTAATTCCATTTATATCCCATGCTCAGATAAATGCTGACAGCATTTACCACAATCGATTATTTTATTTATGCAAAGCCTGGGGGCATGTTAAATATCACCATACTGAAGTCGCAAATGGCAGTATTAATTGGGACAATGAATTGTTAATAGCTATTGGTAATTCTGGAAATGCGACTTCAAATACTGAATATGATGATGTGATCAAAACAATGGTCAATAATGCGGGCCAAATGGAAATGAGCACTGATACATTACCTTTTGTAGCTGATAGTCTAAACAATAATGCAGATATAAGTTGGTTTTACAATCCTATTTTTTCAGACACAACAAGTGCCTTGCTGGATACCATAATGCAAAGATTCAGGCCACAATATAATGTTTATGTTTATGGATCTTCAGTGAGCAATTTATTTTGGAATGATAAAATGTATTGGGATGAATCAAATTTTCCCAGTGAGGTAGAGAAAAGGTTGTTGGCATTGTTCCGATACTGGAATATTATTCATTATTTTTTTCCTTATAAGAATGTAATGGATCAACATTGGGACACAACTTTAATAGAATTCATACCCCGAATAATAGAAGCAAATGATGAACTAAGTTATCATTTAACTTTTAAGGAACTCACTACTCGGATCAACGATTCCCATGCTTTTTTTTATAGTTATGTTTTTGAAGATTGGGATGGCATTCATTTCCCTCCATTCCTGGTAAGATTTATTGAAAATGAAACCGTAGTAACCAAAGTACGCGAAGGTGTAACAAATATTAAAGTGGGTGATATAATTAAAAAAATAGATGGACAAGATATTTATGAATTGAGAGATAGCTTGAGGAAATATGCAGCAGGTTCTAATGATGTCTTCATAGATAAAAATTTGAACGATCTTGTTTTGTGGGGAGATATTGGATGGTTTGAAATGACTATTGATGATGGTACTGGGCTTTATACAGATAATTATTTTAGGAATAATTCCAATTATTCGAACTTGAGTTCGAATAATAATCCCATTTGGAAAATAGACACTAATGCGTCAGGTTGCCAAATTGGGGTTGTAGATATGGGGCTGCTTGAAGTGGAACATCTGTTTGATATGTTCGATGAACTGTGGGAAACCGATGCCATTATTTTTGATGTCAGAAATTATCCAAATAACACCTTATGGGATATCTTAGATTATTTGTATCCCGACTCTATTCACTTCGTAAATTTTGCCATACCCGATATTTTTTATCCAGGTACAAGGTATTGGGCATCTCCAATTTTAGGTAATGGAACAGCATATCCATATCAAGGAAAAATAATGATCTTATTTGATGAACGTACCATTAGTCATGCTGAATATACCTGCATGAGTTTGGAACAATTTCCTGAAGCTGTTAAAATAGGAAGTACGACTGCTGGAGCTGATGGTAATGTTACAAGAATATTTTTACCTGGGTTTATCGTGACTAATTTTACTTTTTTTGGCGTGTTTTATCCTGATTATTCTCCTACGCAAAGGGTAGGTATTGTCCCTGATTTTGAAGTGCATCCGACTATCCTGGGTATAAGAAATGGAGTAGATGAGGTGATGGAATTTGCTTTAAATTTTATGGATTGTGGTGTGTTAGACATCGAGGAAGCGGATAGTAAAAAAGATATTATATTATACCCCAACCCTGTCAATCATTTATTGCAATATGAAATACTTGCAGATAATCTAAGTAATAATATTTTATTTGAAATAATGGATGTTCGGGGACGAATACTGAAAACCATTGCTAAAAATACGGTAACTGGGGAAATTGATTTATCAGAATTAAATAATGGAATTTATTTCGTGAAGATTATAACCGATCATGGTATTTTAATAGAAACAATAACCAAGATGTAAATAGTACAACTGTAATAAGTAGGTGAACTCAAATAATCGACACTTTTGGCGGCCTCTTTTTCCGCCATACTTTGTTAAAAAAAATGACCGTAGCTATGGCTATGCTAATTTTTTTTGCCTTGTCTGACGAAAAAACCTGCCTGCCGGTAGGCAG
>JAJCYI010000052.1 GCA_029263015.1 Saprospiraceae bacterium
GGGTTAAATCAGCTAGGTATGTTCATCCAAATGAGGATGGATAATACCTCTTTGACATTTGTAATTATTTTGTTAACCTTTGCTCTGAGTGGTACCCTTTTCAACTGTTATAGTGGGGGACTTTTCAGTTGTTATATACAGGAGCGTCCGATATTGCCTTCCAACTGCCCAGCCTAAAACCAGGAACTTACACGATGTGGATCGATGTGGACGGGCAGGTGTGCCTCCGCACTTTGGACATTGAAAAGCAGGAGGGGAAGGGGCTGGCTGGAAAAAGAGTATTAAGCATTGGTTGATGAGTTTATAAGGTCGGGGTTGTAGCAAGAAGTTGTACTTCTGGGTTTGTGTCAGCCGGAAGTACAACTTCCGGTTACACAGATGTTTTACTCCCATGCTGCATTTTTTCAAAGAGACACACAGCAAGCTTGGCCATGGCAGGTAGTTTTCTCGATACTGTAGCCTTGATCGAGTCACCACTTTCAGCACCTATAAACCGGGCAATATCTTTGTAGGTCCAGTCCATTTGCTTTTTCATGCTTCTAAATCTTTGCTGCCATTCCTGTTCTGAGCGTTTGCACATTTTGGTTTGAATAAAAGAAAAAATATCTGCTTCGTAGCTTTCTTTTTGGGTGGCAGTGATGAACCTTAAAATTACATCCGCTTCAGTTGAAAAAGGATTCTCGTCCAGGGTTTGTTGGCGTATGTGGTCTGCTACAAATTTATACCCACTTTCAACCATGGCAGCCTTGCGTTCATCTGGTTGTGCTGCATACCATGCTGCATATTTGAGATCCGATTCGTGGCTGGCCTTTGTGTTATCAGAATAATCCATGTCGGTTTATGAATAGTTTTGTAGTCCAACTTTCCAGATAATCTCTGTTTAAGTCGTCCAGTTCGAGCAAAAATCTTATGTCTTCCATTTGTTTTCCGCTTGGCGAAAGATTGTACCATATCAATTTTGAAATAATCAAGTCTTCCGGTGCAGCTATGAAACAATCAATCCCGCTAAAAACAACCTTCCTCCTGCGCTCAAAAGCGGTCCAGTTATAGTCGCTGTCTTGATAAATCATAAAATCATACTTGACGCCTGTGTCAAAGTCTGTCAGGTTGAACAGTTTTCCCTGCTCGGCACTACCTTTGAAAAATTCGAGTTGGGTCAACCAATCTGGAAAATGCTTGACGATCTTTTCAAGTTGATTTGGGTAAAGCTGTATCACACAATCAATATCAGCAGTAAAACGGTAACGATTATAATAACTTGTAGCAAATCCTCCCACAATCATGTAGGACACCTCTTCCTCTGCAAACACCGTTACGATTTTTTGGAATCCTTTAATAATATCCATACGGCAAAGTTAACAAATGTTTACTCTATTGAAAGTGGATATCCATCTATTTTATCCGCATCCCTTAATTGCCACCATCAAATTCTTGATAGAAATTTATCTTCGAATGCCCGCTCAATACGACTTGTAGTCGTACACGGACATAAAATTCGGCTAAAAGTCGTAACGAGCAGATTAAAAAAATCCCGAACACCCAGCTAAGGTGTTCGGGATTTTTTTCAGATCGAACAACACACTACCCCTTCACCACCCGCTTGACCACACTGCCTTCCGATGTAACCACCCGTACCATGTAGATGCCAGCTGGCCAAGAAGCATCCACCTCCAAACTGATCTGGTGTTGCCCAGCGCTAAGATGGTCAATTGTTTGATGGAGCAGGGATTGCCCGTTCATGCTGAACACTTCGAGAGAAAGGTCAGTGCCCGTTGCCAAAACAACATCCACTGTCAAATTCTCATGGAAAGGATTTGGAAAGACATTCAACTCGTAAATACCTGCTTCTACTTCATTGGCAGCAGTAAGGCATTCTGTTTTGATGGTGAATTCCGTGTATTCACCAAGCGCAAAATCACAGATTGTCCGAACCCGTATATCGTATTCCGTACAGATATCAAGGCCAAAAACAGTGTGCTCTGGTTCTGTTAAAGAGATGGTCTCAAAATCATCGCCACTGCCAGTTTTCCTATGGCCAAACTCAAAACTCACAATATTTGGAGGCCCTATCCATTCTGCTAGGATAGAGGAGAGTGTGTTTTCAAAAATAAAATCATAAGAAGGCGCACAGGGTATTTCGGGAAGGAAATAGGCTGTCACCACCTCGCCCAATGAATCTGCAATACCCAACTGAATAATCTCGGCAAATTGGTCTGGGCTGAAAACATTGTTGTCAACTTCCCAATGGTCAAATTTCCAACCAGTGGCTGGTTCAGCCTTGAAATCAAGTGTGGTGCCCACAAAATAATCACCAATATATGGGAATGTGGCTGGGATGAAAGTATTGACTTTCACTTTGTTAGGAATGTTTGCTGGCTCCACATTGACGGTGACAGGGTAGGGGCCTTCCACATCGTAACAATCTTCGATGCCCGAATTGATTTCGGTACATCTGGTCGAAATAAAATCTTTAAGGGCTTGTACATTGTCTTGCCATTCAGCGATATCACCGCCCCAGCGATCAATTTGCCAAGGCATTTCCGTTTCAATCTCAGCAATCATGGAATCGAGCAAGCCGAACATGTAATCGCAAGTGAAAAAACTGTTGTTCATATCAGCATAACGGTTCACGTAGAGGGAGTGAAATTCCTCATTTGCCATGAGCGAAGTAATCAGCGCACCATGCCCTTCGAAGTCGGCAGGTAGGTCTTCTGCATAGCATGGGTCAGCGTCAGGGTTGGTATTGGGAATACCTGTATAATTGATATAATGGTCGAAAGTGGCATCCATGTCCCAAAGCGAATACCGCCATTTTGTTGCGCCGCCCGTGGGTTTTCTTCCCCGCCACCATGAAGTGTTCCAATTGAGCCAATCCATGGTCACCACGTGCGTATTGATAATCATATAGTCGATCAGGCTCAGCACATTGAGTTCTTCTTTCACCATTTCATAACTGGCATCGTCGGACATATCGTTAGTGGTGATGAAATCGTGCAGGATGTCCCAATCATCGCGGCTGCCATATTCCTCCCAGGTGCCGCCCCATGTTTTTATGTAGTCCAACCATTTTTCTCCTTGATCGTAATATTTATTGGTAAAATCAGGATCATCTACTTTTTCGCGTACTTCGTAGAGTCCCCAGTATTCTCCATTCAAATACATGACACAGGGCCGGCTCGTTCTTTCATCCAGTTCCAGATCTGCACGCTGGGAAAGCGTATGCACGTATGCATCCCTAATATGAGCGCCACCATTAGAAAACGGATAATTATCGTTGGCAGCGGGTTTGAGGATTAGCCTTTGGTATCGGTCCCTGGTTTTGGTTGGAAAAATCTGGTGTTTAATAGAACTGGTGTAACCCATCTGATCTCGCGTTACATAATCAAGACCTCGCTGGGCGTATGCCCAAGAGTCATTTCCATGCTTGTTGAATTCACCATATGCTTCATCAACCAATTCACCATTTTCAAAATACTCAAAAGAACCCCGTGGGTCGAATTGTTGGCCGTTCAGCAGTTGCTGCAATGTTGTTCCTGCAATGGACAGCACAACAATGGAATGCGATTCATCAATGAAATAAGTATTGGCTTCTGTGAAACTAGGCAATATGGTTGGGTCGCTAGCGTAAGCTCTGGCTTTCACCACAGTCGTTTGGTCGATGGTAATTGGGTTATCGTACAGTGCTGAATTTGGCATTGGCTCAGCCCCATCGGTGGTGTACCGAATTTCTGTGCCGGGCGCAGCGCTCATGGCTACGACGACACTGCCATCGTAAAACCCAGGGTCTTCACTTAAAACGGGTTTGTCCCCATATCCTTGAAAATCATTGACATTGGCTGAACCAGGAGTTGGTTCTTCAAATATCCCCCAATTTGTATCACCATCAACGACCCGGCCAGTTGAGTGGTTGACTTGGTTTGGCGAGGTTATCTGAATCGCATCAAGTAAATTCTGAGAAGGATCAGAAAACACGATATACTCTTGCTTGGTTTGGGTCAATTTGAATCCCGCGTGAACATTATTGTTGCCGCTCAATTCGTCCCTGTCTGAGCAATAGATCATCAGGTGCTCTCCAGCCCCGATGACAACGCCAGCTGGGAATGCCCATTTGTCGGGGTTGTTGATTCTGTCGCTCAAGTAATATCCTTCGAGGTCAACAGATTGAGAACCAAGGTTGTAGAGTTCAACCCAATCTTCCTGTTCAAAGTAGTTGTCAACAGGGCCGTCCATATTGGCGGCAGAATATTCATTGATTACCACTTGGGAAATAAGAGCGGTAAAAATCCCTAACGTAAAGAGGGTGGAGAGGTAAAGTTTGCGGTACATATATTTTCTGTTTGTATTAGATTATTTTAAAAAAACGGGTAGCTAAATGTAGAGCGAATCTCCAGATTCGCTGTGTGTTATGTCTGTTCACGGGCGAATCTGGAGATTCGCTCTACATTCCTGTCTCACCGTATCAAAGTCGTATTCCCTTTATAGGATTCAGTTTGTCCATCCACAAAGTCAACATCTACTTGCCAGACATAAACCCCAGATGGCATTTCCAATCCTTTAAAAGTGCCATCCCAGCCAACACTGGTGTCGTTTATTTGGAAATCAAATGATTCAAACAGCAACTCGCCCCAGCGGTCAAAAATGCGAAAAGAATTGATTTTCTCGACGAGGTTTGAAATGCCATGTACGTGCAGCAAGTTATTGACGTCAGGCCCATCCGTACCAGGTGAAAAACCTGTTGGAACATCGACATTCCTTTGGGTCAGTACGAAAATATTAATTATGTCTTCCGCTGTGCAACCATTTTCACTGGTCACCACAAGTGAAATAGTGGTTGGGCTGGTTGCATCGAACGAGGAGACCCTCAATATTGGATTGTTTGGTGGTACTTGTGGATTGTTCGAAGACCAAGCATAGGTATAATCTCCGAAATCGTCAGGAAAGATATTTATCAGGGTTGGCTCAATAAAAGTCTCAAACCCAAACGGTACTATACGGTCTTCTCCCAAGTCAACGGAAAAAGGTTCTGGCTCACCGACAAAGATATCAGGCATTTCAAATTGACATCCTTCATTATCTTGAACAACGACATTGTAAAATCCTGATTCAAGGGCGATTAGGTTTGGGTTGCCAAAGAAATTGATACCATCCAAACTGAAAAGATAGGGTGGTGAGCCACCTAACGTTTCAATATTTATGGAGCCATCCTGATAGCCAGGACACGAGACATCCCCGATCAAAAAATCGGCAGTAACTGGATCGGATGGTTGGATTATTTCAGTAGAATCCACATGGATGCAGCCATTAGAATCGGTGATGATTATGTTTATGTACGCTGCTGCCAAATCTGATATTTGGTTGCCTGAGCTACCTGTTGACCATTGGAAAAAATATGGCGCTGTACCACCTTTTGCAATAGCTTCTGAGCCTCCGTCCATTTCACCAAAACAACTTACACTTTCGTTTTGAAAGGCAACTTCAATTGGCGTCGGCTCCGATAGTGTAACTTCAATGGTCGTCGAACAACCATTATTATCGGAAACAACAATTTGGTAAGTGCCTTTTGCAAGGTCAATCCCTGTAGCTGTTTGCTGATTACCGGCATTTGCATCCCATTGATAAGTGTATGGGAAAGTGCCACCTTGACCAGTGACGGTAGCCGAACCATCATTTCCGTTGAAACATTTAACATCATCTGTAGCAACAATAGCTGCACCTATTTCATCGGGATTGCCAATGGTGATGCTTTCCGTTGCGGAGCAGCCGAGTGCATTGGTAATTTCGACTGAATAGGTTTCCCCTCCAGTCAAATTGGCCAAAATTGTTCCATTGCCAGGAATAGGTGTCCAACTAATTTGCACATTATTTGGATCAACTGGAACACCACCTTCGGTAATGCCAGAGACGGTGGCTTGTCCGTCAATGCCATCGTGGCAGGAAGCTGCATCTTGAACCAAAACGACCTCAAGCTGACCTTGCTGTTCAATTTGAACTTGGTCAGTATCGGTACAGCCATTGGCATCGGTGGCAGTGACCGTGTATGTTCCTGCAATTAAACCTGAAACAGTTGGACCATTTTCACCATTGCTCCAGGCATAAGTAACATTACCTGTGCCGCCTGAACTCGATGCTTGGGCCATTCCATCATTTGAGCCAAAACAAATCAAATCTGTTGGCAAAATATCGACTGCCAAAGCTGCCAGCGGTTCAGTTAGTATTATGTTTGTTGCAGCGCTGCAACCATCCAAATCTTCAGCAAAAACAGTATAAGTGCCAGCAGAAAGGTTTGTTGGATCCTCCTCTGAAGAAGTATAGCTGTTCGGACCAGTCCACGTGAAAACATAATTGCCTGTCCCGCCCTGCACATCAATCTCAATACTACCGGTATTTTCACCAAAACAAAGAATATCGGTTGGTGTGAAATCAATGACAATGGCATCAGATTCACTGATGGAAACATCCAAAGTTTCCTGACAGCCATTTACATCAGTGACCACCACTAAATAGTTGCCAAAAGTAAGACCTGAAATATCTTCCGTTTGGTCGCCGTTGCTCCATGCATATTCGAAGGGTGCTGTACCGCCTTGTACCGTTAAATCAATTTCGCCTTCAGCGCCCCCATTACAGCCAGCGTTGATGGTTTGGGTCGTCAACACAATTTCATTTGCTTCCGCAACATCAATGCATTGTGTTGCTTCGCAATCATTTCCATCAATAACAGTCAGACAATAAGTGCCAGCAAGGACATCTGGTAAATCAGAAGTGCCCAGCCCATTGTCCCATTGATAAGTATAGGGTAATGTGCCTCCTTGGACTGTTGATAAAATGCTTCCCGAAGGTTGGTTGAAACAAAGTGCATCATTGGCCAAAAGGCTAATTTCGATAGGGGAAGGGGCAATTATTGCGACAGAATCAAGTCGGGTACAGCCAGTTATATCTGTCACCATAACTGTATATACTTCCTCAGCAAGATCGTTTGCTGTTTGTCCCGTTTCGCTATTGCTCCACAAATAAGTATAGGGAGCATTACCACCAACTACATCAACGGTGCTTGTTCCATCGCTGGAATCAAAGCAACTCAGGTCAATTTGGGTCATGGTCGTAACCATGCCATCTGGTTCAAATACTTCCATATCTGCTAGAGCAAGGCAGCCATTTAGGTCGGAGACTCCAACAGTGTAAATGCCTGCTGGTAAATTATTAGTCGTATTTGTATTTCCACCACCAGACGCATTGTCCCATTGAATCAAATAAGGAGAAATGCCGCCTTCGATTTCGACAGAAGCTGCACCTGTGCTTGCGCCCAAGCAATCTACACTATCAGAAGAAGTCATCAAGATCAGCTGGTCAGGTTCTGTTATTTCTAAATTATCGTTTGCAACACATCCGTTAGCGTCAATAACTTGTACAGTTTGTATTCCCGCAGAAAGGTTGGTAGCGGTTTCAGTCATTTCACCGCTGTCCCATAAAAATTCATATGGAGCAATTCCACCAGAAACGAGAGCAGTTGCAGTGCCGTCGTTGTCACCAAAACAGGTGATGTCATTCAGAATATCTTCAGCAACCAAAAGGGAGTCAGGTTCGGCAATGGTAACGTTGAGGGCATTTGGACAACCCCATCCATCGATTACGGTGAGTTCGTAATCCCCTCCGTCCAAGCCATTAAAAATTCCGGTGACGTTGGTGATAGTGGAATCGAGCATAAAAGTATAATCACCCGCCCCACCTGTTGCGGAAGCCATGATGCTTCCATCTCCGTCACCTGCGCAATTAATATGGTTCAGGTTGTCAATCGAAATGGCGGGTGCATCGCAATCGGGTGTATTGCAAGAAGCCGTTCCTGTCAGGCCGTCACAGTTGCCGATGGCAAATACATCAATCGTCACTGTTTCGCTCAAATTGAGGCCTGTTACGATATGAGATAAAGGGCCATTATTTGGAATGGTGATCGTTGCTCCGTTAATGCTGACCTGGTAGCCCATTGCTCCAGGTACATCGCCCCATTCAAAGGTGATGCTATTATTGGAGACTGAGGTACAGTTGATGATCGGTGCATCTAAAACGTCTTTAACTTCGATAGTGATGGAATCGAAAACCTCACAACCATAAGTGTCCCAAGCAGTTAGCGTATAAGTTGTCGTTTGGGAAGGAGTGGCTACAGGGTCAGGGCAATCCGTGCAACTCAGCCCATCTGTTGGCGACCAGCTGTAAAACAATTGGTAAAGCGGCTCAAAGATGATCGTCCAATCGAGGATGGTTCCATTGAAACCTTGTTGGTCGTCAACGGCCAATAATTGCCATGTGCCGTTGGTTAAATAGTCTCCGTCCCAGAGGTCGGACCAGATACCTTCTACGTTGTAGGTTCCGTTGGCAAAGGCAGGCTCACCGCCAGAGGAACAAACGGCCCACGGGAAACCATAATCGATAGGCGTACTTGCAGCGGGCGTGAAACAGACATTATTGTAATTATCACAATTGGCACCGTTATCAGTACTCAACTCAATAAATTGTCCACTTGGAGAGATGAGGAATAAGTCCACATCGTCCACCCACTTATGTTCTAAATTTATACAAACTGACCGTATCACACCTTCCGCTAATGTAACAGGCTGTACACCAATTACTTGGATAGGTGAAAATGCAGGTGTATCCAATTTAAAAGCATAATTATTGTCGTTGGTAAAAGAAGGGGGGATTGGCAATGGTAAAGGGAGGTTGCCATCAAGCGCAACTGAATCGCCTGCGCAAATAAGTGTATCGGGTCCTAAATCGGGGGGGACGATTTCATTGTCCCGGATATAAATCCAAAATGTATCGCGGTTACAAATGTCACGCTGAATATCGATGCCAATACTTTCCAGTCCTTCATCAATATTGTCCACGATTCCAATGATATCCACACTGACGGAATTATTTCCTTGAGCAATGAAAAGATTGGTGTCAACAAACTCGTAATCAATGCCGTTAATGGCATCTCCGATAATAGTGTAATCAAGGATGAAATCTTCTTCGACCGGATTATTGAAAGAAAACGAAATTGAGCCTGAAGAGCAGCCTTCGGTAATAGTCCCATCTAGGCTAACGGTTGCTGCATCAACCTCTAAAGAACCCGTTCCAAAACTTTTGGCTTCAAGGAAAACCCCCGAATCATAAATCTGATCCCCAACATCTGATATCATCAACTTAATGGTATAGGTCTCGCATGGGATAACAACTACTTCGGCCACAAACACATCGAGATAGCCATCGTAAACAGGCTGTAAGGCAATGCCATTGTTGTCATTGTAAAATTGGTCATTTATGCCGGGGCAGTTGCCCCCAAAAGTTGGATGGATATTGTTGATGGAGACTGGCGTGTTGGTACCGGGTATGAGGGCGATGTTATCTCCATTATTAGAATAAGGACCTGAAATGCCGGGGCCACTTATAAAAAAACCAAATACATCGTTGAAAGAGGAACAGGAAAATTCTGGATATTCTTCGGAGGCGAACACGTATTTGAAACGCAGCGTATCGGCGAATGGCTGAAATGTTATGGTGTATTTTGCAATATCCTGTGGCGTCCCATTGGCAATACTTGATAGGTCGTTATCGACTGCCGTGCTAGCAACATCCGTACTTGAAAAAGTATTACCAAAACAATCAGCTCCAAAAGGTCCTCCATTGCAATTTTGTGCTGCAGCCCTGCCACTAGTCATGATGATGCCACGGTCGATTCCAATTGCATTTTCACCATCTTTGAAATAACCGACGGCCAGTGGGTCACCTTCATAAGATACGTTTAATACATTGACCCCGTCACCCAAAAATATATTGGTAATCAAATTTTCGGGCGTGAATGGAACAGTCGCCCCATCGGTGATTTCCATTTGGGCCATCAGGCTCAAGGTCAAAATAGAAAATAGGGTTAAGAAGTATACTCGTAAATGATTTTTCATCAATGTGCTATTGTTCGAGAAGGCAATTGAATTAATGGGTTTTGATTAATGAATCATTGGGAAAGATAGAAGCGTTAAAAGTAATACTGTTATCCCTTTTGATAAAAGAAATGCTTGGTTATTTAACTATTTGCTTTCTATGTTACACTTGATTTGAAAGGTATGCGACTTTCAGTAAAACATAGGCTGTCCTCCTTTTGCCCATGTTTATCTAAAAAAAAATGGCCTCTGTCATCTCCGTTCTATTTTCGCCGCCAGATTCACCCTTCTGTTAGTTTTATTTGAATGATTTCCCTTACTTAAAAAAAAAATCATGAATCAGTTTTTTAAATTTGTATTTGCCTCTTGTCTCGGGGTTGCATTGGCAATCGTTGGCGTTTCGGCTTTAGGTTTTTTCATTATGGTTGGAATAGCAGGGAGCGGAGGCGAATCACAAGTTGAAGTTAAGTCTAAATCGGTATTGCATATCACTTTGGAGAATGCAGTTCCGGAGCAGACGAACAACCTTGAAATGAATCCATTCGACTTAAGCAATCAAGAAGTGCTTGGTCTGAATGAAATAATTGCCAGCCTTGAACATGCAGCCTCAGACGATAAAATTGAGGGTATCCTGCTCGATCTTGGTTTTGGTGTCAGGACGGGTGTGGCAACTTCCGCATCTATCAGGAAGGCGTTATTGGAATTTAAAGAGAGTGATAAATTTATCCTCGCTTATTCCAAATATTACACGCAAGGCACTTATTACTTGGCCTCCACGGCTGATGAGGTTTATATAAATCCACTGGGAGGGATCGATCTGCATGGCTTTGCGGCGACCATTCCTTTTTTCAAAGAAATGCTCGACAAGATCGGCGTGAAAATGCAGATATTTTATGCTGGTAATTTCAAAAGCGCTACCGAACCTTACCGGCTCAAAAAAATTAGTGATTCGAACCGTCTGCAATTGCGGGAATACCTCGATCCACTTTATATTAACTTCCTAACTGATATTGGTGCTTCAAGAAGTAAGTCAGTGTCTGAACTAAAAGAAATGGTCAATGGCTTGAAACTCAGTGATGCTGATGTTGCTTTGGAACTGGGCATGGTGGATGAGATTGGCTATATTGATAACGCGCTTGCCGATATCCGTAAACGACTTGACCTGGAAGATAAGGACAAAATCAAAACTGTTTCACTAGAGGATTATGCAAATAGTTATTCTGAAAAAACAAATTTCAAGATAAAGGATAAAATAGCGGTCGTTTATGCGGAAGGATCCATTTTGATGGATAAAGGTGACCGGGGTACTATCGTTGACAATGAGTACATTAAGATCATCCGCAAGCTTCGGAAAGACGACAAGATAAAAGCCATCGTGCTTCGAGTGAATTCACCGGGAGGGAGTGCAGTCGCTTCTGAGAATATATGGCGGGAGTTCAAATTGGCAAAAGAAGCAGACATTCCAATTGTGGTTTCGATGGGCGACTATGCTGCTTCAGGAGGGTATTATATTGCCTGCATGGCGGATACTATTCTTGCCGAACCAAACACGGTTACCGGTTCCATCGGTGTGTTCAGTATGATTCCAAATATGTCGGAATTGTTCAATGATAAATTTGGGATCAGTTTTGACACAGTCAAAACTGCTGACTATTCCGTCGGGGTGAATACCATTTTCGATATGGATGATTTCGAAAAAGCACATTGGCAAAAGGGAACGGACAAGATGTATGAAATATTCCTCAGCAGGGTTGCGGAAGGTAGGGGAATGACCCGCGACCAAGTACATGAAATAGCACAAGGCAGGATATGGATTGGTTCTAAAGCAAAAGAACTTGGGCTGGTCGATGAAATTGGCAGTTTAGAAGATGCCATTGCCATTGCAGCCGACATGGCCGAATTGGAAGAATACCGTACCACTGAATATCCAAAACAACCCGATCCATTGCAAGAGATTATCAATGAGCTGACTGGGCAAAAAGACAACGACGCCATCAGGACTCAAATTCTGCAAAAAGAATTAGGCATGCATTATAAACTGTATCAGCATTTAAAAGAAATCATCAACACCAAAGGCGTTCAAGCAAGGCTGCCTTTTTTGATTGATTTTTCTTAGAATGCTGAACGAATAATGGTGAACGGTGAATGTGGCTATGCTGCTCATTCACCGTTCACCGTTCACCGTTCATCGTTCACCATTATTCATCCATCCCCATATAATCTAATGTCAATTGTGTCATTGCTTTGATTCCAGTCACAAATCCACTTTCATCAATAAAAAAGTCTGGCGTATGGTGAGGAGCGGCATCGAGAGGGTGCATTCCTTTTGGCATTCCTCCGAGGCGGAAGAAAAAGCCTGGCACTTCCTGGGCATAAAAAGAGAAATCCTCAGCACCCGTGCTCGGCCTAGATACCTTGACATTTTCCTCACCAGCTGCTTCATACAAAGAGGGTAACATTTGACGGGTCAATTCAAGGTTGTTGTAAGTAACTGGGTAGCCGATCTCGATATTCACTTCTGCGGTAGCCCCCTGTGCTTCGGCGATTAGCGTGGCCGTTTTCCTGATCCTTTCGTGGATTTTCTTTTGCATCTCAGTGTCGAGTGTGCGGATGGTGCCAATCATGAATGCCTCCTCAGGGATAATGTTGTTGCGAACCCCAGATTCGATTTTTCCGATTGTGATGACAGCAGCCTCTTTGGTCAATTCTGTTTGACGGCTCACGATGGTCTGCAAACCCAAAATAATCTGGGCAGATGTTAAAATTGGGTCAACCCCTGCCCAAGGGCGTGAGCCGTGGGTTTGTTTCCCTATTACTTTTATTTCCAATCGGTCGGATGCGGCCATGGCACCTCCAGGTTTGTATTTTAATTTCCCAACCTCGAGTCCGGAACTGATGTGCAAACCAAATATGACATCTGGTTTTGGATCATCAAAAAGACCTTCTTTGAGCATCAATTTGGCACCGCCTTCCTCACCAGGAGGAGCACCTTCTTCGGCTGGCTGAAAAATGAACATTACCGTACCTTGTAGTTCTTTTTGCATCCCGCTTAAGATTTCAGCAACACCCATCAAAATGGCCGTGTGGCTGTCATGGCCGCAAGCGTGCATGATCCCAACTTCTTTGTTCAAGTAGGTTGTTTTTTCTTTTGATGCAAAAGCAATGGGCACTCGCTCTACCACTGGCAATGCATCCATGTCAGCTCGGAGGGCAACCACTGGGCCTGGTTTTCCTCCTTTTAATATTCCTAAAACACCAGTGTGGGCAATGCCTGTACGAACTTCGATGCCAAGACTACGCAGGTGTTTCTCAACTTTAGCAGAAGTCTTGAATTCCCGATTGGATAGTTCAGGGTTTTGGTGGAAATCCCGTCGCCATTCGATCACTTTTGACTCGATCTGTCCTGCCAGTTTTTCGATGTCAACAGCTGGTTGGGCAAAAAGGTAGGGTAGGCTAACAAAAGCAGCAAAAAGTAAAATGGTTAGTTTTTTCATACTTATTCAGATTTTATTGAAATTTATTTCATAGGAACGGTGATTAAATAAATTGACATTCTTTGGGTAGGTTATTTTGGTCTTAGATTTTCTTTAAAAGAAGGAGTATTGTTAATACTATGACTGATTTTAAAGGAAAAAATAAGGGCAAAAGAAGCAGCCAAAAATGTAAATTTATTTGGTCACCGTTCCATAGTGGTAAATGTCTAAAAAATAATGGTTTGAAAAAAACTGCATTTTTCAATGGTGGGTTTAAACTTGCTTTATTTACTTTGCGGCATGTTCTAACCACCATCGGAAAAGCCCTTTCCGTTAATTCCAAACTTATTTTTCAGAACCAAAAATTGTCTTTATGCAAAAATCAATTGCTATCCTATGCGCAGGAGGCCCTGCACCAGGTATCAACACAGTCATCAGTACCATTGCCAAAGTTTTTTTGAAAGATGGGTACAAAATAATTGGCATCCACGAAGGATATAAAAACCTGTTTAATGGGCAGGCGGAGACAGTGGATATCAACTTCCATTATGCTGACCGGATCTTTCCAAGAGGTGGCTCAACCTTGCGCATGAGCCGCTATAAGCCAAAAAACGAAGAATTTACGGGTGAATTTTTTCAAAAACACAATGTGAAACTGTTGGTCACCATCGGCGGTGACGATACTGCTTCAACCAGCAACCGGCTCACCAAGTTCTTGGAAAAAAACAATATCAAGATTCAGAATATCCATGTCCCTAAGACGATTGACAATGATATACCTCTGCCAGATATGATGCCCACTTTTGGGTTCAACTCTGCCAAGAACGAAGGGGTTCACATTGGAAATACCATTTATGAGGATTCACGAACGAGTGGTACTTGGTTCGTCATTTCATCAATGGGGCGGTCGGCGGGTCATCTTGCTTTTGAAATTGGAGCAAGTTGCCATTTCCCGATTATCATCATTCCTGAAATGTTTGATAAAACCAAAATCACACTCGAAAAAATCGTTAATCTCATTATTTCCTCCATGGTAAAACGGAAGATCAACGATGTGGACCACGGAGTAGCGATAGTAAGCGAGGGGGTATTTCACATTTTGGATAATGAAGAAATCCACAATAGTGGGATCGACTTTACTTATGACGCACATGGTCATCCCGAATTGGGAAATGTAAGTAAAGCACACATTATCAATGTTTTAGTTCAAAGAAAATTAAAATCACTTGGTATCAATATTAAAAGCAGGCCCGTTGAGATGGGTTACGAATTGCGCTGTTGCAGACCAGTGGCATATGACCTCACGCTTTGTACGATATTGGGTATGGGCGTGAAAAGGTTGTTTGAACAGGGACATAAAGGCTGCATTGTCAGCACCACCAGGGAAGCAGAGATCAAGCCATTGTTCCTTAAAGATATTGAAGATGAGAATGGTAAAATCCCGCCGAGGTTGGTGAATGTGGATACTGAATTTGCTCGGCTCGTTCTGGGGGATTTGCATGTCTTAAAACCTGAAGATTATGATCGGGCAAAAGAATTTGTTGCCATCCCCGAAGAACTTGATTTTTACAGGATACTAGAGTGGGATTATGACCCGAAGGCGATGTTGAGACCTTGATGCAGTGAGCAGTGAGCAGATTTCAGTGAGCAGTATGCAGTATGCAGTATGCAGTATGCATAAGGCTTGGCTCACGATATTAAACAGATAATTTGCCTACTGCCTACTGCATACTGCCCACTGCCCACTGCCCACTGAAATCTGCTTAAAAAGAAAATGGCCTGCGCAATTGCACAGGCCATTTTTATATCACAAAAATACTTTTCAAAATTAGCGTCGTCCACCACCGTCATAACGACCATTGCCACCACCTCTTCTATCTCTGTCTCCACCACCTCTTCTATCTCTGTCTCCGCCACCACGGTGACCGCCGCCGCCTCTTCTTTCTTCACCTGTGTAATTATCGGGAAGGAAAGAGCCATCGGGTAGTGGCAGCAATGCTTTGGCAGAAAGGCGAAGTTTTCCAGTTTTACTGTCAACGCCAATCAATTTGACTTTTACAGGATCACCTTCGGTGAAAGCGTCTTCTACACTTTCGACACGGGAGTGTGACATTTCAGTTACGTGCAATAGACCGCTCTTGCCACGGAAATCAACAAAAACACCGTAAGGCATAACGGTTTTAACAACAGCATCATATACGTCACCAACTGATGGCATGAAAGTGATTTCAGTGATACGAGCTACCGCAGCATCAATGCTTTCTTTGTTCGGACTTGCAACACTGACAATTCCTTCATCTCCAACTTCTTCCACGTTGATATTGGTACCGGTGGTGCTTTGGATTTCCTGGATGACTTTTCCGCCAGGCCCGATGATGGCACCGATGTAACTCTTGTCAATGCGGATTTCAACGATACGGGGAGCGTGTGGTTTGTAGTCCTCACGTGGCGTATCAAGTTCCTTGGCCATTTCATCCAAAATATGGATACGGCCTTCTTTGGCCTGCATCAATGCTTGTTCGAGCAATTCATAAGAAAGGCCTTCTATCTTGATGTCCATTTGGCAACCACAAATACCATTGCGAGTACCAGTTAGTTTGAAGTCCATGTCTCCTAGTGCATCTTCATCGCCAAGGATGTCGCTCAAAATGGCGGCTTTGCCATCTTCTGCGATCATGCCCATTGCGATTCCCGAAATGGGATATTTGAGCTGTACGCCACCATCCATGAGGGCAAGTGCACCTGCACAAACCGTAGCCATGGAAGAAGAACCGTTCGATTCCAAAATATCAGAAACCAAACGCACTGTATAAGGAAGGTCTTCTGGCATTACCTGTTTGATGGAACGGGCCGCAAGATTGGCATGGCCTATTTCACGACGGCCAGGACCACGTTGTGGTCTTATTTCACCAACAGAAAAGGCCGGGAAGTTGTAATGAAGGATGAAACTATCAAAATGCTGATCAAGGGCTGTGTCGATCATCATGTGATCCATTTTGGTGCCCAAGGTCAGGGTGGTCAATGATTGGGTTTCACCTCTTGTGAATATGGCCGAGCCGTGTGTGGTGGGTAAGTAATTTACTTCGCACCAGATTGGCCTGACCTCATCATATTTCCGGCCATCGAGGCGGACTTTGTCTGCCAGCACCATGTTCCGGATGACTTTTTTCTTTAGTTTGCCGAAATACTCTTTAACGAGTTTCCCGTTTTCTTCCATGAAATCTTCTCCCTTCTCCGCAGTGATGGTTTCGATCACTTCATCGCGAATTGCTCCGAATTGCTCTTTGCGGTCATTTTTTTCAAGAAAAGATTTGGCGACTTCGTATATCTTGTCATTTGCCAATTCACTGATCTGTTTTTCTATTTCTTCGTTTTCAGGGGCAGGTGTGATTTCCCGTTGGGTCAGTGCTTTTCCGCCTACCAATTTGGCAAGGTCAAGCTGTGCCTGACATTGTACCTTTATAGCTTCGTGTGCAACGCGGATAGCTGCCACCAAATCTTGTTCATTGCATTCTTTGGCATCACCTTCCACCATCATAATGTTGTCCATATCGGCAGCTACGATCAAGTTCATGTCAGCTTCCGCTAATTTCGACTTGGAGGGGTTGATGTGGAATTCCCCATCGATCCTTGCCACACGGGTTTCCGAAATTGGACCTGCGAAAGGTATGTCAGAGAGAACCAATGCAGCAGAAGTTGCCAACGCTGCATAGGCATCGGGCAAGGTTTCTGGTCCTCCTGAAATCAAGTTCAAGATGACTTGAGTGTCGTACATGTAGCCTTTTGGGAACAACGGACGGATTGCCCGGTCAACCAAACGGCAGATCAAAACTTCATAATCTGAAAGTTTCGCTTCCCGGCGGAAGAAGTTGCCTGGGATGCGCCCGGCACTTGCAAACCTTTCTTGGTAATCGACTGAGAGTGGAAAAAATGACTGGCCCTCACGGGCTTCATGAGCTGATACGACAGATGCAAACAACATCGTGGTGCCCACCCGAACAACTACCGAGCCATCGGCTTGCGCTGCAAGTTTTCCTGTTTCGATAATAACTGGAGTCCCATCGGGCAAATCAAAGGAGACTGTGGTTGGAATTTTTTTACCCATTGTAAAAATTGGATTGTTTGGCCTTGCAGTTTGCTCGGCCTGATTTATAGTTTAAGATTCTGTATAAACTTGTTGAAGGAATGCGGTAAAAATAAATTTGACCAATCGAGTAGATTAATTTGGCCGCATTCCGCAAGGCAGATATTTATCGTTCCTTGCCTGAAAAAAGACCTTCTTCTTTCTGTTCCTTAGTAACGATGAAATAATAATTCGTCAACTTTGGCTGATTCTTTTGATCTTATTTTCCTTTTAAAATCAGTCATAGTATCAACAATACTCCTTCTTTTAAAAGAAAACTGAAACCAAAACAACCTACCCAAACTTACCAACTTATTATTTCATCGTTCCTTAAACCAATTTCCATTAAAGAAGGGATTATCTTGGGAGGGTTCTGAAAGGATGAACAGAATGGATATTCTTACGTGATATTTCTGTAAAGAACTTTTGGGTAGTTTTCAATAAAACCTACGGAAAACAAGAAAAAGTGTTCCGAGTTTTCGGAACACTTTTTCACTGGTTTTATCCACGAAGGCCGAGCTTTTTGATCAGCGCTCTGTAACCTTGAAGGTCTTCTCTTTTCAGATAAACCAACAACCTTTTCCTTTTACCTACCATTATCAACAGGGCACGCCTGGTGCAGTGGTCTTTCTTGTGGTTGTGCAAATGCGTTGAAAGTTCCTTGATACGGTAAGATAAAAGTGCGATTTGGCCTTCGGTAGATCCGGTATTGGATTCGCTACCGCCAAACTCTTTGAAAATTTCTTTCTTCTTTTCGCTGGGAAGATAAACAGCCATTTAAGTAAAATTTATTAGCGAAAATTCAATCCATCAGGGCTGTAACACATTTTGAAATTGTTAAATGATCGGTGCTTAAATGATTGATTTACATTTATTTATACTTGATAAATACAATCTATCCATTTAGCAGTTCAACCTTCAATTTCAATCTTCTGGTGAATTTTCAGCCGTTAGTGATTACGGAAATCAGTTACAGCGGCGCAAAGGTAAGTTTTTTTGTGATATATCGGATTTTTGAAAAAAATTTGGGGCTTTAATCTTTCAACCATAGCCTTTTATTTGAACCACAAAAGGAACAAAAAAAATGAATGACGGGCCACGCTTTCTTCTTTCCCAACGGTATGGTTACTTTTATCCCATTAATTTCCAAACAAAACATCATGTCCAAATTTTTCCTTTTCCTCGTCCTGCCATTTTTTACCACTACGGACTTATTTTGCCAGGTTTACTTTTCAGAGGTCTCCAGCAGCGCTGGTGTTCAGTTTACAGGTAAAAATTACGGGGCAGCAGTGGCAGATTACGATAAAGATGGCTGGGATGACATTTTTGCCATTAGTAAGGATGCACCTTGCAGGCTGTACCACAATAACGCGGATGGCACTTTCACTGATCTTGCGCCACAATTGGGGTTGGATTATGTCGGCACACCTTCCTGTGCTGGCTGGGCCGATGTCAACAACGATGGCTGGCTCGACCTTTTGATTACCAACCGGAATGAAAACAACAAATTCTTTTTGGGAAATGAAGATGGGACATTTACAGAAAACACCTTTTTATCTGGCTTGGTGATGGGCGGGAAAGTCAGGGCATTGCTTTTCGCTGATGTGAACATGGACGGAAACATTGACATTTACCTGGCCCGCCTCAATTTGGAAAATATTCTTTATTTGAATACCGGTGATGGCAAGTTTATCAACTTCACGGCGGCATCGGGAACATTGGACAATCAACTTTCAATGGGCGCTGTTTTTTTTGACTATGACAACGATGGCGACCCTGACCTCTATCTTACCCACGATGCCAACCAGCCATTTATACTTTATCAAAATGATGGCAACGGGTATTTCACCGATGTGTCTGCGGAATCGGGGGCTGATATTGCTGCCATGGGAATGGGGGTTGATTTTGGCGACATTAACAACGATGGCTGGCTGGATATTTATGTGACCAATCTTTACGACAACTCACTGCTTTTGAACAATGGAAATGGTACTTTTTCTGAAATGGCAGCGGCGGCTGGCGTCAATGATTTCGGAATGGGGTGGGGGTGCAGTTTTCTCGATATTGACAACGACGGCTGGCAGGATATTTACGCCGTGAACGATAGCTATTTTTCGTCCAATGCCAACGTGCTTTACCACAACAGACAAGACAATACATTCAACCTCATTAGTGAAGGCACCCCGATGGAAAGCATGGAGCCAAGTTATGGGTTTGCTTCCACGGATTTCAATAATGATGGCAAAATGGATATTTACCTGGCAAATTATGTCGGAAGCGTTGGCAATCAATTATTCAAAAATAGCAGTACCACAGAAAACAACTGGGTGAAAATAAAGGCGGAAGGAACGGCGAGCAACAGGGCTGCCATTGGCACGCGTGTGACCATTGAGGCAAATGGGCTTTTGCTGGTGGATGAAATTGCCGGGGGTAGTGGTTATGCTTCGCAAAATAGCTTCACTTTACATTTTGGACTGGGTGAAGCGGAGCTGATCGATAAATTGACCATCCACTGGCCAAATGGCCTGGAGGAAGTCTTTGAAAACCTTGAGGTGAATACTACTTACTCATTTACAGAAGGAGAGGGATTTGTTACTTCGGTTAAGGATATTTTTGTGAAACCTGATTTCGGGGCAACTGTATTACCAAATCCAGTATCGGGAGTGGCTCAACTGTACTTGGAATTGGAAAAACCGCAAACGGTGAATGTCATTATTTTTGATGCGCTGGGAAAACAGATCGAACGTTCCGAATTAGGATATTTGCAGACTGGCAAACATGAATTTGAGTGGGATGTGTCGGCATTACTGGGTGGCTTATATTATATGAAAATAGAAGGGGACGAGAGGGCTGTTGTGGTGAAATGGGTGAAATGATAATGATGTTAGAGTTCACTTATTGTTTTTCATAATATGGTTTTGGTTTAAGGTTATTTTATTTTATACTTTACATGTTTTCAAAAACATAGGTGAATTAATGATAGCTTATTTTCTAAAAACAGATAAGTGATATTAATGTACCTGGTGCGTTAATACATATGTTGCAGGCAAGTAAGTAGGTGAACTCAAATAATCGACACTTTTGGCGGCCTCTTTTTCCGCCATACTTTGTTAAAAAAAATGACCGTAGCTATGGCTATGCTAATTTTTTTTGCCTTGTCTGACGAAAAAACCTGCCTGCCGGTAGGCAG
>JAJCYI010000053.1 GCA_029263015.1 Saprospiraceae bacterium
AGGTTAAATAGTTTCCTGTTTTTAGCGAGGTTATTTTTATTTTGAATAAGGCAAAAAAATGGAGCATAGTTGATTACGTGATATTTTTTTAACGCAATTCAAAGTCAAAAGAAGCCGATAAAAGCGGAAAATATTTAGGCTCGACTACTTATTTATCATGAGGCCGCCAAGATGCCTTGATATTGGATGGGTCGAAAATCGTCAAAGACCCGTATAGATTGGAAATTGACCCAACCTTGACTTATGATATAGATTTGGCAGCAGAAAGGTTGATTGTTGCAGAAAAGGGGTTTGAACAAATTGTTGTTGAAATTAAGAGTTTTATCAATCAGTCAGTTGCTTATGATTTTCATGCTGCACTTGGACAGTATTTGGTCAATAAAACAGGATTGGAAGAAACCAATGAAGCCAGTACTCTTTTTCTTGCAGTTCCTGCTGATACATTTAACTCTTTTTTCCAGAAAGCCTTCATCCAAAAAGTCTTGGATCAATATGATGTTAAAATTATTTCTTTTGATCCAATAAAAAGAATAGTCAGATCATGGAAAAAATAATAAAATATGAAACAGCTATTATTGATTTTTTAAAAAAATATGCTGCTGGGTATCAACAAGATAAAAGTGACCCTCTTCGTACAGAAGTAGTTGCCGATAGCGAAAACCACCATTATCAATTAGTCCGTGTGGGGTGGAAGAACCGAAAACATTACCATTATTGTTTATTCCATTTTGATATTATTAACGGCAAGATATGGATCCAAGCTAATAATACTGAAGAAATGGTTGGGGATGAACTGGTAAAAAGGGGAATTCCCCGACAAGAAATAATATTGGGCTTTCAACCTGAATATTCGAGGGAACACAGTGGGTTTGGTGTGGCTTGAATAATTAAAATGACACCTTTTTCTTGCTAAATTTGTTATCGAACCAATAACATTTCACAATGGATATTTCATTTGAAAAACTCGATTTGATACAGAAAATACTTCTCATTAGCGATGAGAAACTGATAAATGCTTTATCAAGTTTTATAGAAAAAAAGAGGAATGTCTCAGATGAGGTTGGCGGATATGATTCTTTGCCAGAAGCTGTGAAGGAATCAATTGATTTATCACAACTCCAACTGAGGGATGGCAAAGGAATTCCGTTGGCAGATGTAGTTAACAAATACCGTAATCGCTATCAGCGATGAACCCATTTGTTACCCTTTCCCCTCGTGCAGACGAAGAACTCGAATTGATACTGGCTTACCTTGATAACAGCTTCGGTATTAATAGTGCCATTAAATGCATAGATAATGTCGAGGTGATTTGTTGGCAGATAGCCGCTTTTCCATTTGCATTCCCTGCATACAAGGGAAATGCAATCCGAAAAGCAGTGGTAAGTCGTAACCTGTCAATGTTTTATCAAGTTAAAGAAGATACTATTGAATTGCTATCGTTTTGGGATAATAGGATGAATCCAGAAAACTCAAACATTTAATTTCCGCTCATCACCCCCAATTTCCTTTCCTCTTTCCAAACCCCTCTCGTAAAATCAGGAAACCGCACTGGCACACTCCCCAACTGAACCGACAGTTCCGATAGCGGTGTCACTACCGACCAAGAAGCAGCATCATACACATCCATATCCAGCGGCAATCCTTGGTTGAAACAATCAATCATCCGCCAGAGCATCACGAAGTCCATGCCTCCATGCCCACCGTTTTTCTCAGCCAGTTTTTGAAGCTTTTCCCAGAGTGGGTGAGCGTGCATTTGCCGGTAGGTTTTGTAATCATCGTCGGAAAGGAAGCCATGCCCTTGACCGTTGATAGATAGTTTACTCGGATAGCCTTTGTGGAATGCTTTTGTACCGGCCAACATATTAATTCGATTGTAAGGGCGGCCTGTCACCACATCGTGTTGCAAGAGAATGGAGCGTCCTTTGGCAGTCTTAATTAGGCAGTTGTTGATGTCGCCGTGCTTAAATCCTTTCTTATTATAAAATTCATTGTCTGGTTCCACGCTGTCCGAATGGGCATCCATGCCCGCTTGCCGGGAACTCATAGAGACGAGATGGTCGAATCGATCGCCACGGTCAATTCCCATATATTGCGCCACTGGGCCGAGGCCGTGGGTAGGGTAGAGGTTGCCGTCGCGTTCCATAATATGATGGGTACGCCATTGTTTGTAATAATATGTCTTACTGAAAAGCAGTTCACGCAGGTCGTGGATATAGGCACATTCGGCGTATGTCAACGTACCAAATAGGCCTTTTTCCACCATGTTCAGCAGCCAAAGTTCCTCGTTGCCATAGCAAACATTTTCCAACATCATGCAGTTGCGCTGGGTTTGCTCGGCAGTGTTTACCATCTTCCAACACTCCTCTATGGTCATTGCGGCAGGTACTTCGAGAGCTACATGCTTACCCTTTTGCAAGGCGTAAACGGCCATTGGCACATGCTCCTCCCATTGCGTAGCGATGATAATTAAGTCCACATCGTCACGATCACAAAGTTGCTTCCAATCATCTGGTTTTCCAGAATAGACTTGTGGTTCTTGTCCACCGTTTTTCTTTAAGAATTCAGCACACCTTCCTGCTATTTCAGGGCGGATATCGCAAATCCCCACCAATTTCGTTTTTTCCAAACCAATGGCGCTGATGAGGCGGGCATGTTCGTAGCCTCGGTTTCCGAGGCCAATGATACCGACTCTTACTTGCTTGATGGGAGGGACTTTTAGGCCAAAGACAGGTTTGCCTTTGACAGGGGAGGTATCGCAAGCAGCATCGAGTAAATCGTCGATTTCCGCTTTCGCAAAAGACTTTTTACCTGGCAGGCCAACGAGTGCGGCAAGGGCTGCCGCATTTTTGATAAAGTGACGGCGTTTAAAGTTGTTTTTCATGTTAAATGTTACTCTGTTGGCCTTCCTTTCCAAAAATGTGGGAATTCAATTTCCATGTTTTTTGAAAGGAAGCAAAATTATCAATGATGGATTATTTCAAATACCTCATCTATCAAACCCCCGCTCAATTTTACAAAATAAACTCCACTTGCAAAGTCAACAAAGGAAATTTGGTAATCCGAGTATCCCTGGGATATTCCTTTTTTTTGTTTTGAAACGAGCTTTCCTGTGGCATCGAAGATTTCAAATGCAACAGTGCTTTGGGCTGGGCTACCGAATCGAAATTTCAGCAAATCGGTAACTGGATTGGGGAAATAACTAACCTCCATTTTCTCACCTGAAAAGGAAGGGATTGGCAAAGCAGGAAAAAGTTGAGAGGAAGGAATGATGCTCCGGTTTACCTGGTTGCTGCTCCACAATAGTTGGATTGTTGATTCTCCGATTCCCTCAAAATACTCCAACTTGATTGGATAAAATTTTTCTTTCTCGAGCAATACACTACCTGTGTATTCATTTTTGCCTTGGCCAAACCATGCGTCAACAAGTAGTTGATTATCAATCCATAAGCGACTCCCATCATCGGTGATGACATGAAAGTGTAAGGTGTCGAAGAACAGTGGTTGGACAAACCCTTCCCATCTGGCTAAGAAAAAATCATCACCCAGGTATTCTTCATCAGGTGAACTAAGCTCCCATTCAAAATCAATAACTGGATCGATGCGGGTCAGCGCAGCGGGTTCTTGAAATGTGAAATTTTTCAACTTGTCGTCAAAGTAATTTCCTTTTAACCCTTGACCATTGGCAAGGGCTTGGACGGCTTCATAATTTGCGGTCAGGGTAATATCATTTTCAGGTGCTTCAAAAGTAATGCGGTTGCTTATTTCACCATTGCTCCATTCTTTGAAAATAAAAACAGAGTCTTCGGTCACCAAGGATTGCGGGGCACTAAAATCATGCACGACGCCAACCACGCTTGGCAGTATAAAAGGAGTGGTTGACAAGGTTCCATTCGCATCGATGGGTTTACCGGAAGGTTTGGTTTCCAATGAAATATTTGTCTTTAAAGGATAAACGAGACGCTGTGCTGTATTGGAAAGGCCATTGTTGTCAGTAGCTGTAAAATTGACCCTAAACCATACATTGTCAGATACTTCTCCAATTTTTGGAATAACAAAACTGTCACCTGCAATCCCCGAAACTGGTCCATAGGCAGGGTGGGTGTGTAGGTTGTGGTGGAAATCAATCTTCCACTGAAAATTATCGGGAGGCAAAATGCCATCCTCGGCATCCCCCGCTTCACCAGAAAAGGTTAATGCATCGCCAGCTTTATAAAGTAAACCTTCGGCAGGATGGGTAATGGTGGCGACTGGACGCTTATTGCTCGTCACCATCAAAAAAACTTCTATGGTGGTGTCAGTGCCAACAGCATTGGTCACAATACACCTCACTACAGCTCCGCTATCAGCAAGCATGGCGTTTTCAATAATGAAAGTAGAGCTATCGCTGAAAGGAATGGCAGTTTGGTTGACTTGCCATTGATAAAATAAGGGAGAAGCCCCAGATGCAGCGACGGAAAAATGAGCATTTTCTCCGACAGACACTAGTGTTGATTTTGGCTGCACTGAAATGAATGGAGCATCACTTCCAGTGTAGAAAATCCGCCATAAAGTCCCATTGGAGGAAGCCGTATTATCTTCTTCAGAACCATCGCCAATGCCTTCACGTGCCAAGTAATATAGGGTTCCGTCCGGAGCAGTCAACAAGGTTAAAGGCCGGTTGATATGTGTGGCGAAATCAGCAATGTCGCCTGTTAAAGGGTTGATGGTCTGTATTTTACCCGAGCAATAGTCAGAGAAAAAAACCTTGTCCCAATATTCGGGAGGAAAGGTAGGGTTTGCTGGATTGTAAGTTGTGACACCGACTGCGGCACAGCCCAAGTCGTGGTTGTAGAAATAAAGAGGAGCTTGGTAATTGGCTGGTGGCAACTCATCTTCAAAGTCCCCTTCCACTGCTGGCCAACCGTAGTTTTTACCAGCGAAGATTTCATTGATTTCTTCAAAACGGTGGCTGCCTACATCAGTCGTAAAAATGCGCCCGCTTCCAGGCTCGAGGGTCATGGCAAAAGGATTGCGGTGGCCAAGTGACCAAATAGCCCTGTATTTACCGGTAGTTTCATTGTAAAATGGATTGTCGGGAGGAATGCTGCCGTCCTTGTTGATTCGGAGTATTTTGCCCAAAAGCGAGTTTAGGTTTTGTGCAGCATTAATTTTGGTGCCATCGCCTGTGGCGATAAACAAGGTGCCGTCTTCTGCAAACACCATGGCACCTGCATTGTGATTATTTCCCGCAAGGGTGTCAAAATCGAGCAAAACTTGTTCACTATTGGGAATGGCAAAATTCCCATTTGCCGTGAACCGGCTCAAACGGTTATGGCTGGCATTTGGTACAGTATAATATAGATAAACAAAATGGTTGATGTTGAAATCTGGATCGATGGCGATCCCGCTCAGACCTCGCTCATTAAAATTGTCCACTTCTATTTCGATAAATGGATCAAGGAGGACTTGGCCATTTTCAACGATTCTTGCCCGTCCGTTTTTTTCGGTGAAAAATATTCGCCCGTCTGGTGCTATTGCCATTCCGACAGGGTCGAGGCCGTCGGCAATTTGAATAGCAGCGAAGCCAGGGGGCAATTCGTGGGCATCAAGATTACTTTGAAAAAGAAAAAAGGGAATGATGAGTAGGAACGAGATGTCTTTATTTGCTGATTTCATTTCCGCAAAAATAGCAGGATTAGCCTTGGATTTTGATGTTCAGTCCTTATTTGTTTGTTGGCCAACATTTGCACTTGAATGCTTATTTTGAAAGTCGGTAAATGATCCGATCGAAAAAATCACTCTACTACTACCCTCACGCTGTCAGCCTCCAGTCTTTCTTTCAACCAATCCTCGAAACGTTTGACTTCTTTGGTTTTGGGTTTTTTTGAATATTTTGTCAAGGCCAAATGAACAGTATCTACGGGTTGCCCATTTTGGTCATAATAAACCGCTTTTTGAATGCATAATTCTTTGATGTTTACATCAAATTTCCCTGCCTCTTTGGAAATCCTATTCATTGGGAGTTCTTCTTTTTGGGTAGTCAGCAGTTCGTTCTTGAGATAATTAATTTGATCCTCTTTGCTTTGCAAGCTGTCAAGGTTTCTTGTTAGGAATTCTTCCAGTACTTGTGATTTAATGTCCTCCGCTTTGAGTGATTTTGGACCTTGTTTTACAACCAATTCCACTTCTGTCAGATCAAATGTTTCCAGCTGTTTTTTCAAATGAGAAATTGTATTGGCATCTAGCAGTTCACCCACCAACGAGACAACTAATTGCTGGTTGCCTTGGTCTAATTTACAATCATATTTCAATACTTCTGTGGTTGGGAAATCGAAAACAGTGCTGATGTAATTGTCTACTTTTTTTAAAAAAAGGGTTTCCAAGACAAGGGTTCTTGCGATGTATACGCTTGGAATAACCATGGCGATTACAAAAACCGCAATCAGTGTATTTGCTTTTTTCTTTATTTCAGGACTGATGAATGACACTTCACGGAATTGTAAAAACCTGACTATCAAAAGAGTAGAGAAGCAGATGAAAACGGCGTTAATAGAAAAGAGGTAAAATGCACCGAAAAAATAATTCATGTTGCCAATGGCCAGACCATATCCAGCTGTGCAAAGTGGCGGCATCAGTGCTGTAGCGATGGCCACGCCAGCAATGACATTGCCTTTCTCTTTGGAGGCTGTTGCTACAATGCCTGCCAACCCTCCAAAAAAGCCAATGAAAACATCCCAAATTGTTGGTGTGGTACGCGCTAAAAGTTCCGACTGTGCAGTGTTGAGTGGACTGAGATAAAAATAGAACCAGGAGGTTAGCACACTTATCGCTACCATAACAGCTATACTGGTGGCGGACTTTTTTATTAGGTTCATGTCGCTGATACCTGCCCCAAGGCCGATCCCCATTATCGGACCCATCAACGGGGAGATAAGCATCGCCCCAATAATAGCGGCTGCAGAATTTACATTCAGTCCAACTGAAGCGACCATAATAGCAAATACCAATACCCATACGTTGGTGCCCTTAAATTCGACTCCTTTCCTGATTTCTTCAACGATTTTGTCTTCTCTTTCCTGGTCTTTGTACAGACTGAAACGGTCAGCCAGAAATGCGGTTATTACGTTGATAATAGATTTCATACATTGGTTTTGAAATAATGAAATTGTCAGACACTGTAAAGGTAAAAAGCTAGCCGATAGATGCGACGCTTTTTTGAAAAGCGTTGCTTATTTTTCAGAATAGAAATGACAAATATTAATGAGGAATTCCTTAAATCAGGAATGAGGGGATTGGAAAACTGAATTACTGGATGGGTGCTTTGAAAGGATTCCGCTGAACCCATTTATCTTCTGGGCGGAAATATTCGAGAATAGGAGCCATCATCGAATTCATTAATTTATTGTTGGCCCGGATATAACAAAACATGTTTTCTGGGATGGCGCCAATGGTGCTCTTGATTTCCATAGCAGTCCTCGCAAAAACGATCCTTTCCACTTGTTTTTCGATCCCAAGTTTGAGGCAGTCAAGTAGCATGTTCATATACAATTGGTGGGATTTGTTGTAGCGTTGGTCATAACCCAAAAAGTGTGCTTCCATTTCACCAAAATTGGTGATGTTGGTGCGATACCCGATCAATTCCCTATCGAGGTAATACCCGGTTACCCGAAAGTCATTTCCCAGATTCTCTTTCAATTTCACAATGTAATTTTCATGCAGGACGACCATATTGAATCCTGCGTTGAGCATTACACCTTTATAAAGGTCATATAGCCGGTCAACATTTTTTTTCAGATCTTCTTCGGTCAGTTCTATTTTTTCCAGGAGAATTCCGCATTTGAAAGCTTTCCTTGCCCGGACCTTATACTTGGAACTAATGTCGTCCATATAGTCGTCGAAAGTCTTCCAATTAGGGCGGATGGAAAGTACCATGTTGGGGTGGAAAAGGAACTCCCGGTACTTGCGGTCGGCAAGGTCTTTTTTGAAATCATAATGACCGTTATCACTAGGTTTTTCTTCCAAATCCTTAATGAAAACGCCATCAATTTTTAAGTCGTTCTTTTTCCAAAATTGCTGCGTTTTTTCCATTGCCTCTTCTAGCAAAGAAATGGAAACGCTACGGGTTACTATGTTTTTATCAAAATAAAACCCATGCTCACCAGTAAATAAAAGATTTCCGCAAACCAGTAGATTGTATTCAAACTGCCTCGCCAAATATCCTTTTACGGAACTGGTTATTGATTTTAAAAGAGCAGGTTTTTCTTTGCTACCATCTTTATCTTGTACATTCTGATCGGTTTTGAAATTAGTGACTTGGCAATAGGCCACACCTACCGGAGAAATATTTTTATAAAATACAAGATAACAGGGCGTAATTCCTTTTGGGGGAGCTTCTTCTATAGTTGACAGGATAGGTCGGTGGAGATAGGTATTGTGTGGGGGTTGGGCTGCTTCCCAGTCAGTGGGCAGTTCGTTTATTGATTTGAATATCCGAAACTTGTAACCGGTGTCAAATAGCTCATACTCATTCCAGTCGTCAGGTGCAGATGTTGGTGCCAAAGCAAGTATTTTTTCAGTCACTATAAGCGGTTAAATTAATGCCCGAAGATAACAGGTTGAGTTGGGGGATAGTTTTAGCGAAAATTGTTTAACAGAAAATTAAATGATAAGGTAGTTTACGTGAAAGGATCGTTTTAGTTATCGGGTTCAAAAAATCATTTTTTATTGAGGTGAAAAAGCAAAGATAGATGGCGGTAGAAATAAGACCTGACAGGTTTTCAAAACCTGTCAGGTCATGACCCGCAAAGGCATAGGTTAAAATAAGTTGATGGCAGCGGTCATTTTCTTATATCCCTGTTCCTTATTTTAGCGGCCTTTTTGGCTTTATTTATTGTTTTTATACCAAAATAAAGCATGAAGCCCGTGGGTACCAGATTCGCTGTCGCGATATTGTTGCGTTTCTCTCTGTCATCTGAATCTGTGCTCAATCTCCAGATTGTCAAACCAGAGCCAATTATTAAACTGACCAAAAACAAGTCCCTATTTTTTTCAACTTTCTTATATTCGATAACAGCATTAGGACTGACTTCCATTTCCTTTTTGAGGTTTTTACCTCCAAAGCCATATAAATGCTTCTTACCGTTTTTTAGATAGGAAGGGAATTTCACGTATATGGCGTCATGCTCATAAACACTGAGTTCAGTTTGGGCATTTGCCAATTGAAAGATAGGAAGGGAAAGGAACAATGTCAAAAGGAGGGAGTTAGTGGCTTTTTCCATTGAATTGGCTTTTTATGAGTATTGACTATGATCTGCCTCTTTCATCAATTCATAAATCACTTCAAATACGTCTTCAGGATGTGGTTTTGAGAAATAATCTCCATCCGTTCCATAAGGTGGTCTGTGCTCTTTGGCAGAAATAGTAACAGGCTGGGAATCAAGGTATTGGTAGCCGTTTTGTTTTTCCATAACCTCTTGCATCATAAAAGCTGTTCCACCACCTGGGACATCTTCGTCCATGAAAACGATGCGGTTGGTTTTCTTTAATGACTCAACAATCCGGTGTTCCAAATCAAATGGAAGCAGGGTTTGAACGTCGATTAATTCAACTGATATTCCGTGTTCTGCCAACATTTCAACACCAGACTCTGCAACCCTTACGCATGATCCATAAGTTATCAAGGTTACATCTGTGCCTTCCTTAAGTACTTCTGGGACGCCAAGTGGAATGGTATATTCACCAATATTGTCAGGCATTTTTTCTTTTAATCGGTAGCCGTTGAGGCATTCGATTACTAAGGCTGGATCGTCAGAATGAAATAAGGTATTGTACATGCCAGCGGCCTGCACAAAATTTCTTGGAACCAAAATATACATACCTCTTAAAGACCCCAGCAGCATACCCATTGGAGAACCAGAATGCCAAATTCCTTCCAGCCGGTGGCCTCGCGTCCGTATGATAGCAGGAGCTTGTTGAATGCCGTTGCTGCGGTATCGAACGGTGGCGAGGTCGTCGGTTAGGGGTGAAAGTCCATATACAAGGTAATCCAGATATTGAATCTCCGCGATCGGTCGTAATCCCCGCATCGCCATGCCGACAGCTTGTCCCATGATAGTCCATTCCCTGATCCCTGTATCAAACACGCGCCCATCCCCATGTTTGTCCTGCATCCCCATCATGCCCTGGTTCACGCCTCCGATTTTCCCTACATCTTCTCCAAATGCTAATAACTGGGGGTGGTTTTCAAAGGCTTTGTCAAAAAAGGAATTGATAATTTCATAGCCTTTTTGGGTGACCGATTTTTCAGAATAAACTGGATCGATGGCGGGTACATTCAGCGCGGCATATTTACTGGAACTATATAAGTGTGTTTCATATCTTTTGTGTGCTATGTTTCGGGCGAGGTCAAGAAATGCATTTAATTCTTTTTTGGCTGGAAAATCCTCTCTTATAGTGGCAAAATGAAGCTGGCGGGCATTTTTGACTAAGTCAGAATATAAGGGACTATGGAGGTTGTTGAAGTTTTTGAAAAGAGATTCAACCTTTTCTTTATTTATTGTGGCCTGTAAGACGCTTTGATAGATGTCAGCCAATTGTTGCTTTTTTTGCAGGATAGGATTATTGTAAGCGTCCCATGATCTGCTTTTACATGCTTTTACATATTCCAGCGCTTCTTTTCTTATAGCTTTGATTTCTTCCTTCGTGGATATACCGATTTCCACCATCCATTCTCCCATTATTTTAATGCAATCATTTTCCTTTTCCCAGTCCAGTCTTTCTTTGGATTTATAACGTTCATGCGACCCTGATGTGGAATGTCCTTGTACTTGGGTACATTCCTTTACATGAATGAGCGCAGGAATATGAGTCTTTCTGGTTTTTTCAGCAACCTTTGCATAAAGGTCGCAAAGGGCAGGGTAGTCCCAGGCTTTCTCGATATATAAATCCAGTCCATCTCCGTTTCCCTCACATTTAAATCCGGCCAGCACAGCAGAAATATCTCCTTTTGTGGTCTGAAATTTAGTTGGCACTGAAATGCCGTATCCATCGTCCCACACCGAAACCAACAAAGGAATCTGTTGTACCCCAGCGGCATTTATGGCTTCCCAGAATGCCCCTTCGGAGGTACTTGCGTCCCCAATGTTGCAAAAACATACTTCATTGCCATGATCGCTAAAAGCGGTTTTTTCAGAAAGGGAAGGAAATTCACGGTATTTTTTGGAAGCAAGCGCTAAACCAACTGAACGAGCCATCTGACCAGCAGTGGAAGAAATACAAATCGAGCTATTATAGGAATTCTTATGGTGGAGCCATTCTCCATTTTCATCAATGCTGGAAGTGCCGTAATGGCCGTTCATCTGACGCCCACCGGTCATGGAATCGTTCTCAGCATCTGCATATAGTTGAGCAAAATATTCTTCTACGGAAAGTAAACCTAATGCCATTAAGATAGTCTGGTCGCGGTAATATCCTGCTCGCCAATCGCCTTTCTTGAATGCCCGTGCTTGAGCTACTTGAGGCACTTCTTTACCATCTCCAAAAATGCCGAACTTAGCTTTTCCCGTCAAAACTTCTTTTCTTCCCAAAAGGCTGGCTTCTCGGCTGACACAGCAAATCCAAAAATCGTCGAGGACTTCTTTTCTGTAAGTTTTATCTAGGTTTGTGGCATTAGAATCAAGAAAATCCGCATTAGGTGTTTCAATCATATGCATTATTTCAGTATGAAAATAGATTAGGTAAGATAATAGTAGATTGTAAAATATGGATGAAAAATTAACATGTTTTACAAAACAAAATTTCAAAAAACTGGTATTTCGATTGCGAAAATATATAAAAATTCTGGAAAACAGAAAACGAAGCGCTCAGAAAATGTCTTCCATTGCGAAAATAACAATATAATTACGGTTAACAACTCGTTAACTGGCAAATTAATAACCCACTCTTTCATTAAAAGGTAATTGCCAATACATTTGCACATAATAAATTTAGAAATCAAAATCAAATAATTATCCTGATGAAAAAATTATTCTCTATCCTTACCATTTTTACCCTCTTCACTACTATGGCTGTTGCACAAGATGCCCCAGCTGCAACTGATGCACCTGCCGAAGGAGGCCCTGACATGACCTTTGAAATTACTGAGGTTGATTATGGAACCATCGTTCAGGGTTCTGACCCACTGCGCGTTTTCATATTTAGCAATGTTGGTGATGAGCCTTTAATTATCAGTAAAGCCAAAGGAAGCTGCGGCTGTACGGTTCCTATGTACCCACAAGACCCTATCCTTCCTGGTGAGACTGCTGAAATTGAAGTGCGTTACGATACAAACCGTATTGGGCCATTCCAGAAGACAGTTACACTGACTACCAACGAGGCCAGTCCAACTCACGTATTGAAAATTAAAGGCAAGGTTAACCCTAAGCCTACTGAAGATAGTGTGCCAGCAAGCCAAGGTGGTTTTGGCAATAATTAACATTTCCTAATATTGATTGTGGAGCCCTGGGGACTTATTGTTTCCCAGGGCTTTTCTAATTTTGATAAATCGGTAAAGCGATTAGAGCTTATTCATAATCCTTTCTAAATTTCCTATTCTCCTATCCATATGTTTTTTAAAAATGCTCACCTCGGAAATAACAAATGGTATTTGTATTTGGTAACGATCCTATTGGTGGTTGCTGGTTCCATAATTGGCCAATTACCACTGCTTGCCGTACTATTGGCTAAAGCAGCGCAAAGTGGACTCGACCAGGCCGAATTGGCCGAATTGGCAAATTCAATGGACTTTGGCAGTATTGAAATGAACCAGAACCTAACGGTTTTTTTGATGTTGCTGGCATTTGTTGTTGCACTGGTTTTCCTTTGGATCGGGGTACGATTCATCCATAAAAAACCATTCGAGGCACTAATAAATCCAGCCCTCAAAATAAATTGGAAGAAGATCTTTTTCAGTTTTGGATTGTGGATGGCATTTACAGCAATACTTGAATTGATTTTTTACTTGCTCCAACCTGAAATCTATTCCTTCCAATTTGAAGCATCAAATTTTCTCATATTGTTGTTTATCGCCTTGTTGATTTTTCCTTTACAAACTTCCTTTGAAGAACTGTTCTTCAGAGGGTATCTTATGCAAGGATTAAGTTTGATTAGCAAATACAGATGGATTCCGCTGCTAATAACCTCCATTGGATTTGGGGCCATGCATTTCATGAACCCAGAGGTAGAAGCTTTCGGGTTTGGCGTCAGCATGACTTATTATATAGGGGTTGGGTTATTTTTAGGCATCCTAACTTTAATGGACAATAGCTTGGAACTGGCACTGGGCGTCCACGCAGCAACCAATATTTATGGTGCACTGTTCGTTACTTTTGACGATTCCGCAGTACAGACGGCTGCATTGTTCCACACATCCGAAGTCAATATGAATTGGATGTTGATAGGTTTTGTGGTTGCAGCGATTATCTTTATTGTTATCGTTTCAAAAAAATATGACTGGCAAAGTTGGTCGAATTGTTACAGGACGATTGAAAAACAAAGAATCGAGGATCAATAGTTTTTTTAGTTAAACCTTCCTAAACTGCAAACCTGTTTTGAAACGTTACGTATTAATCATTTCAATAATCCAGCAATAAATTTAGTTTACCATGAAGCACAAAATCTTTTTGTTAAGTCTATTATCCGTTTTATTTTTTGCACTTGGTTGCAATGACGATGACCTGCCTTTTAGTGATTGTTTTCGGGAGCCTGATGGGAACAAGAACTTAAATTTTAATATCTTAAATGGCCCCACTGTTACCTTGCCATCCAAAGTATCCATATTTTTCAAGGTTACCGATAATAGCGGAAATCCTGTCGGATTTCTGACGGAAGACAATTTTGTTATTTTTGAACAAGGATTAAATGATGAGTGCCACCGTGAAATTTCCTTGGAATCTAAAAGGAAAATTTCACCAGACGAACAATTTTTCAGCCACACGACCATGTTAGTCCTGGATCTCAGTGGCAGTGTTTTGGAAAACAACCTTGAACCACTCCGCATGGCTGCAATTGAATTTATAGATGCCATCATGCCCGATATGCCAGACAACAGTACTGCAATGGGGATATGGTGGTTTGATGGGGAAGATATTTTGCATTCTTTGGTTCCAGTTACTTACAGCAAAAGCACTTTAAAACTTGGTATCCTTGCCATTGACCAATCTATCAGTGTTGACAATTCTACTGATTTGTATGGGGCGGTTATCAAGGCGGCAGAGGAAGCCCAGAACATCCTTGACCAACAGGTTGACAGTATCATCTCAGCGGTTTCGGTGGTGATCTTTACAGATGGGAAGGACAAGGCTAACCGTTACTTAACAGGAGATGCGATCAACGCTGTTAATTCTTCTTCAAATGATATTACTTTTTTCACCATAGGAATAGGCGTAGAAATCGATGGACAAATATTGTCTCAATTAGGCCGTAATGGGTTTGCTTCGTCAGCTGATATCGGCGAACTCGCATTGATTTTTAACAATGTGGCATCACTGGTGAGCGCAGAAGCCAACAGCTATTATTTGTTCGAGTATTGTAGCCCTATTAGGAACGGCACCAGTAATGGATTGATTATCGAGGCAAATTTTTCTGAACCTGGAAACAGTATGTTTGGCAACTTCCAGACTACATTTGACGCAACTGGTTTTACAGGTGGATGTGACCTTTAAGTGATGAGTGACGGTTCGGATACATTTGATCCCTGATGCAAATTAGGGTTTTGATTTTCAAATCATTGATAATCAAAAATTTAGCGTTGACAACTTTTTAAAAATTGTCAACGCTATCCCATAAGCCAAATATATCAAACTCTGATTTGCATAGATTACGAATATATTTAATAACCATTAGGCTAAATCACTCAAAAACTCATCGCTCAAAAATCATCATTTACAATTTATCCTTTCAAATTCATCAATTCGCCTAACCAGTGAAACTTCCCGCTCAAAATCATATAGGGTAATTCTCCTTATATCGAAATATGCCAGCCAAAAATCCCGCAGGGCATTCATGTAACTACGCCTGGCACTTTCTTTTTCAGAAATAGCGATGTTTAGGTCCGTCACGCCAATCTTACCAATAAAATAACGGTTGCGGGTCATTTGTTCTCTTTTTTGGGAAACTTCATATGCCCTCACAGCCAGTGCAACTTGACTCCTGATAAGGTCAAATTGTTTTACCTTCAAAATGATTTCTTGCTCAAAATTCACCTTTTCTTGCTCCACATTTATTCGCTCCAATTCCCTATTGGAACATGCAGTTTCAAGCCTGGCCCGTGCTTTCCCCCAATCAGCAATTGGCACCTGAATACCTAACCGTAGGGTTTCGTTGTCCAATGGGTCTTGGAATGCATTACCAAATTTGTCAGATGTCTGAGAGAGACTGAATACTCCAAAAAGATCCATTTGAAGGCCACTATTTGCTTTGGCTTCAGCTACATTTTGATCGGCTTCGGCAAGCCTTCGTTGAAAAGCAACCATGTAACTGCGGTTTTCTTTGGCAAAATCGAGGGCGCGTTCCATGTCCAATTTAAAACTTGGGATTTCTTCAGGAGCCCCCAATTTAAAGAACGTTGTTTTTCGGATCCCCAAAAAATTACGCAACCGCTCCGTTCCAGATTGAAGGTCGAGCAAAGATTGTTGTACTGCTGCATCTGCATTCATTGCGCTTAGTTCTATTTGTAGCAGCTCAGTTTCAGCAATACGACCGACTTCAAACCTTCCTTTTGATATATTGAACAAAGTATCGGCATTGGCTTTATCACGCTTGGCAGCGTCTAAGTTTAGTTGGGAAGTAAATACTTCAAAAAATAATTGTGAGGTGTTAAAGGCCACATCCTCCATTTCTTCAGCGAAACCTCTTTCTGCCTCTTGGTAGCGTAGCGGTTCTATTTTTTTTGTCCATTTCATTTGGTTCACACCAAATATAGGCTGGTTGAATCCTATTGAAATAGGCGTGGAAAAATAGGAGACCAGATCAGGGGCATCAGACTGAAACAAATCAAGGCGCTGAAAACCTGAGGAGGCAAATACGGTTCCACCAGTCCACTCAATTTGTTGTTCCAATGAAAGACTAAGGCTGTTACGCATCTGTGCCCGCTGAATGAAAATGTCAGTTCCGTTAGGCTGGGTGACCGCCTGAATGGATCTGTTGAGGTCGGGCAATTCTCCCACCAAGTTTATTCCAGGTTTGAAATCAGCTAAAGCAGATTGGTAAAACCAATACCTATTGGTCATCCTTGTTTCGGCCAAAAGGGCGTCTGGTGCATCACTTTGCGCCAATGCAACAACTTCAGGCAAACTCAGGAACAGGGTATCTGCTTGCGCGTTTGAATTATTTTGAAAAATAAATGAAATGGATAAGATGAGGAGATGTTTTTTCATTCCTGATAGATTACAAGGTTTTAGGTACGGGTAAAAGAAAAGTACGATATCGGAAATTAATCCCTGGTCGTTCTTAGTCTGTTCTTAATGCTTTGATGGGATCCTGTCTTGCCGCTTTTCTGGCTGGGAAAAATCCAAAGACCAATCCGACAACCGCTGCTACCCCAAAAGAAAGAATAATGGATGCGAAGGAAACGACCGTTGGTATTTCGGCAGATTCTGCAATAAAGTTTGCAGATAATACGCCGATTACAATTCCCAGCAGTCCTCCCAGAAGGCTGATAATGACAGCTTCGAATAAAAATTGCAATTGGATATCTGTCACGGTGGCACCGAGCGACCGCCTGATGCCAATCTCCTTGATCCTTTCCAGGACAGATGCAAGCATGATATTCATGATGCCAATACCTCCCACAAGAAGTGAAATACCAGCAATAACTGCCAAAACAAGGTTGAACATGTCCTGTGTCTTTTGTTGCTGTTCGAGGAGGAGTTCAGGGACTTCAACTTCAAAATCAACAAGGTCTTTGTGTCGGCGTTTTAGCATTTTTGCAATTACTTCAGCAGACACTTTTAGTTGGTCGGAATCAGTGACCCGGATGACCATTTTGTCCAATTGGTGGTAATTGTCCTCTACCTCATCATCGTCCCTTTCATTTCGTTGGATATCATTATTTGTGACTCTTGCCCGATCTTTTATTCGCAGCAAAGATGTTTTGACAGGAATATAAACGTCTGAATTATAATCTCTTATGCCCAGATTCTCCAGACTTTTTTTGCTGGCGGTCCGTTTTTCAAGCAATCCGATTATTTTCATCCAGGCCGTCCCACATTTTATATATTGCCCGATTGGATCGGTCTCAGGAAAAAACCGCTTGCGAACGTTCTGGCCGATAATGCACACGGGTTTGCCACCTTCCATATGTTTGTGGTGAAACATTTTCCCATCTGCCAATGTCAGATTGTTGAGTTCAAAAAAGGCATTGCTGACACCAACAACCTTTGCTTTCCTTGTTTTACTCGCTTGTACCAAATTGGTCGGAAGGACTATTTCAGGACTGATACGGTCAATATTAGGAAGGACTTTTTTGATGGCTTTTACATCTTCGAGGGTTAACCCAGGAGACCAGGGTCTTTTACCAGTTTCACCGTTGGTTGGATTTTGTTGGCCCGTATTGGCAGTTTCTTCACCTCCTTCTCCTTCTTCCAATATGACAGATTTTATGACAATATTATTAGTTCCAATGAGCTTCATTTGCTCAAGAATGGATTGTTTTGCACCGTTCCCAATGGCCAGCATGGCGATGACGGCAGCTACTCCAAAAACGATCCCCAGTGCAGTTAGTATAGTTCTTAAGGTGTTAGAAGTAACACCCTCGAAGGCAAGCTGAAAATAAAATATTATTCGGTTCATGCGTTGTTGAAGAAAAATGGATTGACAAAATGAAATAGCATTGAAATCAGTTTGAGTTCTCAGCCAAAAATAACCATGTGGCCACCGCCGCCTTTTGATTTAGGTTGATAGTCCTCTTTGACTTGTTTCATTTTTTCCAGCGCTTCGTCCATCCGTTTCTTTTTTTCTGCTTGTATCTTTTTCTTCAATTCTTCTTTGATGGTAGGGTCAAGTAAAACCAAACTCAAATTATCTTCATTATCTGGAACGGAAAGTAAGACTTCATCGCCCTCATTTAGCCCATGTTCAACGATCACCTCGTCATCGTTTGTTTCGCTAGTTAGCACTTCTTGTTTAACGATTTTTGAACCATGTTTTTTAAAAACATAAGCAATGGTATCGTTTTGAAGGGCCTCAATAGGGAAATGCAGGACATCTTGAAAAGTATAGGTCAAGATTTCATTGCTGGTCGTCATGGCAGGCCGCAGTATGGAATCAACTTCATTAATCTGTACATTCACTTCAAACACTTTGGAATCGTATCCCCTCAATTGTTCGCCCACATTTGCTATCTGTATCACGGTTCCTTTGTATTCCCTGTCTGTAAATGCATCTACTTTTACTATTACATCCTGTCCTTTTTGAAGCTTGCTAATGTCAACTTCATTTACAAAAGTTTTACTAATCATAATGCTCAGGTCGGGCAGTTCGGCGACGACTGGGTTCCAAGTGCTTATTTGTGATCCTGGGCCAACTTTGCCATTCCAGCTTCGGGCATAGATGACCATCCCGTCTTTGGGGGCTTTGATGGTAAAATCGTCCTTCAAATTTAGAAGTCGTTCCTGCTTGATCTGTTGCTGGCGGAGGGATGCCATTATTTCTGAGACTTGTGCTATAGTTTTGGTTTTTGTCAATTCATATTTTTGACCGAGTTGCGTAAGGCCTCTTTCTGATTTTTGGAGATCAATTTTGGCTTGCTGGATCACCATTTGTGGTTCATATTTACTCTGTTCCACTTGTAGTCTTTTCTCCTCCATGGCAAATTCCAAGTTGACCAGGTCATCCCTGATGCCCCTTAGTTCAATGGCCGTATCAATTTCCATTTGATCGAGTTGTGTCTGTATTTTATCGATCTCTGCTTGTGCCTCCCTTAATTTGGTTTGTAATTCAGTCCGGTCAAGAGTAGCAACATAATCACCTTCACCTACCAACGTGCCTTCTGGCACTAAATCCGAAATGGTAGCATTGTAAATCTGAGCGCTTCTCATACCTTGAGGGCCTTTGATTTCTTGTGAGTTTTTTGCTTTCAACTCGCCAGTGGCAACAACGTGTATTTTGAATTCCCCTTTTTTTACAGGGACTGAAAGGTTCTTGACTTGTCCTTTGCTTTTTCCAGAAGCAGTATTGCAAGAAGAGAAAAAGCAAAGAGAGAATAGAAGAAAAAGTAAGGAACTTAGGAGTGGTTTCATAAATTGGTGGTAATGAGAAAGTTGGTGTTTGGTAAAAAAAAGTATCTGGGCTGAATGACTGATATTTTCAATTATTTCATCGTTATTTAAGACACAATCACACTGCATCGGGTTGCATTGATACGAAGAAAATGACCCATTGTTTTACGGTTCGGTAACTTAACGTTGTTTATTGAAAAGGTATCAGTAAGGACGAGATAAACTGGACGAATTGGGTTAACCAATTGGGTCAAAAACTCCGTGGTTTTTGACCCAATAAATATATTGTCCTATGCCTGTGCTGTTGGCGTGTTAAAATTCATAGTAGGGAACGGTGGCGTTTCAGGTTCAGCGATTGCGCCAAATTGCTTTTCATACCTAGTAATGTTGTCCGCCAGCGCCTTCATCAACCTTTTGGCGTGTTGTGGCGTAAGAATAATTCGGGATTTTACTTTTGCTTTGGGAACATTTGGCACCATCATAACGAAATCTACTATGAATTCTGATTGGTTGTGGGCAATGATGGCCAGATTGGAATATTGACCTTCTGCCACATCTTCCGGAAGTTCGATGTTTAATTGCTTTTGATTAGGTTTATTTTCTGCCATAATAAAATTGGTATTAAATTTTTCTTTTATGTTTAGGATTCAAAAAGCCCGCCAAAGTGGGCATGTATTAAGAGTTCTGCAAAGTTAGGATATTGAACATGGAATTGTTTTGTCAAAGCTCAGGTTTGGTGGGTTTCACAAATACATTTCAACTAAAATTTATTCAAAATGACAAACCAAGATTATTTTGCCGTCAACCAGAAACTTTGGGACGGAAGGGTAGCGGCGCACACCAAATCCGAACTCTACGATATGGAATCGTTCATGTCGGGCAAGACCTCGTTAAAAGAAATTGAAAAGGATGCTTTGGGCAATGTAACTGGAAAGACTTTGTTGCATTTGCAATGCCACTTTGGCCAGGACACATTGTCGTGGTCGAGGAAAGGGGCGAAAGCAACAGGCATTGATTTTTCAGAAAATGCGATTGCTAAAGCCAAACAACTAAATGAACAACTTGGCCTGGATGTGGAGTTTGTCACCTCCAACGTTTATGACCTTCCCGAAGTTTTATTTGGCGAGTTTGATTATGTTTTCACTAGTTATGGCGCTACTCCGTGGTTGCCAGACCTCGACAAATGGGCCGCCATCGTAAGCCGCTATCTGAAAAAAGGAGGTATTTTTTACCTTGCTGAATTCCACCCAACATTGTTCATGTTCAATTTTGACAATCACCAAGTTGAGTATAGCTATTTCAACGAAAACAAACCTTATTCAGAAGAGGTGACAGGCTCTTATGCTGATAAAACTGGAGAGACAAATGGGAAGGAATATTTTTGGAATCATTCTATTTCAGAAAAAGTCAATGCCCTATTAAATCAAGGATTGACTTTGCTGGAACTCAAGGAGTACGATTTTTCCCCTTACAATTGCTTCCCAAATATGATTGAAAGAGAACCAGGTAGGTACGTTTGGGGTCAAGAGAAATTTGGTGTTCGTGTCCCAATGACCTTGTCTTTGAAAATGGAAAAGAGGTGACAACATCCTGCAATTCCAAAAACCGGGGAATTGAATTCCCCGGTTTTTGGAATTGCAGGACAGCCTTATTTTTTTGCTTTGGGTTTTGCTTTCGTCTTTGCCTTTGCTTTGTCCTTAAAAGTTCCGGGGAGGGCTTCGTTGACAAGGTCTTTCACAGCCTCCAGGGTCATTTCTTTGGCTTCTTCTGGCGTGACCCTATTACCGGCAACTTTAGGCAAGGAAATGCTTTTCTTTTTAAAGCGGATAAATGGGCCCCATCTTCCGTTTTCAACTGCAAGGTCATTTTCTGGCCATTGGTGAATGTACCGGTTGGCTTCTTTTTCAATTTTTGCAGCTACCAGTTCGTGGGCCTGTTCAATTGCAAGCGTGTCAAAATCGTATCTTTTAGGTACGTTGACATACAACTTATCCCATTTTAGAAATGGACCAAACCGACCTTTGCCTTTGGTGATGGGCAAGCCTTTGTAAGTGCCGATAGGGGCGTCTGTTTTTTGTTTTTCCACAATCAATTCGATTGCTCTTTTCATGTCAATGGAACTTGGGTCCTCACCTTTTGGGATGGACACAAATTTCTCGTCGAACTTAACGTAAGGCCCGAACCTACCAATTCCAATCAAAACCTCTTTCCCCTCATAGTCACCCAATGTTTTTGGGAAGGAGAACAACTTGAGCGCCTCATCAAAAGTAATGGTTTCAATAGACTGCCCAGGGTTCAAATTGGCGTATTTAGGTTTCTCATCTTCCTCCAATTCATCTTTGCTCCCAATCTGTACAGCTGGTTTTCCAAAACGGGTCATCCGAACTAGTAAAGTGCGACCCGAATCAGGATCGGTACCGAGAATCCGCTCACCGGTTGCACGTTCACTTGTTTCGAGGGCTTTAGTCACAGAGGTATGGAAAGGATGGTAAAACTCGTTGACCATGCTTTGCCAGTCGGTTCCATTTTCAGCTATAATATCAAATTTCTTCTCTATCCCTGCCGTGAAACCATAATTCATGATGTCCTCAAAATGAGAAGAAAGGTAATCGGTGACTATTGCTCCCAAGTCGGTTGGGAACAGTCGGTTTTTTGCCACCCCCGTTTTCTCAGTTTTGCTGGTCTTCGAAATGTGTTTATCTTTTAATTTGAGGATCGTATATTCCCGGTCATTCCCTTCCCTGCTTTCCTTGACCACGTAGCCGCGGTTTTCCTCCATGATTTTTGTGACAGTAGGTGCGTAGGTAGATGGTCTGCCAATGCCCAGTTCTTCAAGCTTGCTTACAAGACTTGCCTCGGTATAACGCCCAGGAGCACGCGTAAACCGTTGTGTCGCAGTCATATTATTGAGATCGAGTACCTGGCCTATTTTCAGAGGGGGCAATATTCCTTTGGTTGTGTCCTCGTCGTCTTCATCTTTGGATTCAAGATAAATTTTCAGGAAACCATCAAATTTCAAAACCTCTCCCTCTGCTTTTAGATTCGCATCGGGTTGTGTTGAAATGGCAATATCCACAATGGTCCTTTCAAGTTGAGCGTCGGCCATTTGACTGGCGATGGTGCGCTTCCAAATGAGTTCGTAAAGCCTTTGCTGGTCTCTTTCGCTGGTCACCTGATGGACGTCGATATAAGTTGGGCGGATGGCTTCGTGTGCCTCTTGTGCCGATTCCTTTTTGGTTTTGTACCGACGTGTATGGACGTAATTAGAACCATATTGTTTGTCGATTTCAGAAGCGATTGAAGTGAGGGCCAATTCGCTCAGATTGGTCGAATCAGTACGCATATAAGTAATATGTCCAGCCTCATAAAGGCGCTGGGCAACCACCATAGTACGGCTAACCGAATACCCAAGTTTACGACTGGCTTCTTGCTGCAATGTTGATGTAGTGAAAGGTGCGGATGGGCGGCGCTTGGCAGGTTTTACCTGAATATTATTTATATTGAAATTGGCTTGGAGGCAATTTTTCAAAAAAGTTTCGGCATCGCCTTCTTGGTCATATCTCGTGGGCAATTCTGCATTTAATATTACATTTTTCCCGTCTTTTCCTTTTACATCAAAATCCGCATTTATTTTAAAATAGGGTGTGACGTCAAATTCTTGGATTTTCCGCTCCCGGTCAACAACCAATCGAACTGCAACTGATTGAACCCTGCCTGCTGAAAGTTTGCCTTTTACTTTTTTCCAAAGAAGTCCCGATAATTCATAGCCAACCAGCCTGTCCAAAATCCGTCGTGCTTGTTGGGCATCCACCAAGTTCAAATCCAGGAGCCTTGGTTTGGTGATGGCAAGTTGGATGGCAGGCTTGGTGATTTCGTGGAAAACGATCCGTTTGGTTGTTTTTTCATCCAATCCAAGGACTTTGCACAAATGCCAGGAAATTGCTTCTCCCTCGCGGTCCTCATCCGTTGCGAGCCAAACCTCGTCCACTTTTTTGACCAAATCCTTTAGTTCCTTCACCACCTTTTTCTTGTCAGGTGTTACTTCATATTTTGGTTCAAAATTATTTTCAATATCTACAGCAGTTTCGCCTCTGGGCAAGTCTCTGACGTGCCCATAACTTGATTTTACGGTAAAATCTTTGCCGAGGTATTTTTCGATCGTCTTTGCTTTTGCCGGTGACTCAACGATGAGAAGGTTCTTAGGCATAACAGTAATTTGTATTATTTGGCAGTGGGCGGTTGGGAAAATATCTGCTGAAACTTGTACGTAAGGAATTAAATATCAGTTGTTTAGACTGTGAGTTTCAATTGCATGATACCAACCAAACACTTATCAATGATTAGACTTACAGAAAAGAAGCCTCTTTTCCGCAAATCGAATTTTCAGGGCGCAAAAGTATAAATTTTGAAATTTGTTGGTAGGAAAATTTTCTAATCTTGGTGTTGACGTTCAAGATTCGAACAGAAAAGTTGCTTACTGGCCTCCATTTTTATCGTTTGCGGGTCTTTCCAATTGACGTGTTTCTTCGTAAATAATTGTGCCTTGTTTCAACCTATCCTCTTTGGCTCTTTTCTCCTTTTCGTGAATTTGCTCCAGGGTCTTTTTAATTTCCAACGGTTTTTTGTTCAGGCTTCGGTGAAAAAGGATCATCATGAATCGGCATTTGTCTTCCGGAGAATGAATGCCCATTTCACCCAAGCACACTGATAAGCGGGAACCATTGTAAAAACTCCAATTATAAGTTATCCACCGGCCGAGACTGAAAAATAATTTTCGAACAGCATCGTCTTCCGAAAGTGCTTTGAATTTTGCCTTTGATTCATCATCAGTCAATTTGCTCAATATAATAAGGGCCTCATTGACATCTTTGGGGATATATACGCCATACAAAACCTTCTGGCGAATGCGCCACTCATACTTTTTGTCATAGGCATCTTTGGTTTGCGAAAAGCAAAAAGATGAAATGAAAAATGTCAAAAAAGTAGTTGCAATTATTCGGATCATGCTAGGTAATAGGTGGTCTTTATACAGGCCGTTGGTGGGGGTTGAAATAACTGGTATAAATGCCGAAGATTCATAACTAATTAATTGTTGCTAAAATTATTCCTTGTTTTGCGTTTGTTGGGTCGGCGGTTAATTTGAAGCGCAAAAGTACAAACTTCTGTTGATGCCACATTGTTGTGATGATTTTCGGAGATGGAAGCAAATCAATTTTGTGTAAACCAAATAATTATGGATAAAATATTATTCCTCGACAAGGCACACCCTATACTTGAAAACCGCCTGTCCCAGATGGGGTTTGCATGTGAACTAGATTTGAATAGCGATATTAAAGAAGTAAAGAAAAAGCTACATGGTTATTTCGGGATAGTGATGCGCAGCCGTATTTCGCTCGATTGTGATTTTATTGATGCTGGATTACAATTGAAATTCATTGCCAGGGAAGGGGTAGGGGTGGAGCATATTCCTGTTGAATATGCTGAATCCAAAAGGATAAAAGTACTGACATCTCCAGAAGGTAGCCGAGATACAGTAGCGGAACATGCACTCGGAATGTTGTTGATGTTGTTGAATAAACTGAATGTCGCTGATCGACAGGTACGCTTGGGGCGATGGGAAAGAGAGCCTAACCGCGGCGTAGAACTAATGGGCAAAACGGTTGGTATTTTAGGATATGGTAACATGGGGACTTCCTTTGCCAAGCGCTTGTCAGGTTTTGGTGTTAAAACGATTGTATATGACAAATTTAAAACTGATTATGGCGACCAATATGCAGAAGAAGTAACGTTTGATAAACTGTTGGAGGAAGCAGAAATATTAAGTGTTCACATTCCATATTTGACTGAAAATCATCACTTTGTCAATGATCGTTTCATAAAAAAATTTAAAAATGAAATTTATATTATAAATACCGCAAGGGGCTTGGTTCTGAATACCGCTGACCTGGTAACAAATCTCAAAAGTGGAAAAGTGAAAGGAGCAGCCCTGGACGTTTTTGAATATGAAGATCAATCGTTTGACCAATTCGACTTACATGAATTGCCTGATGATTTCCAGTACTTACAGCAAGCTCCAAGTGTTGTCCTGGCCCCACACATTGCGGGGTGGTCATTTGAAAGCAAAAGAAAACACGGGGAAGTTTTGGCAGCAAAGATAGAGGCGCTCATTAAGGGCAAAATCAAAATTTGATCATTTTCATACCATTTTCTTTAGCCATATAACTTTGGAGGATCCGCATGACTTCCGGATTGTGTTCATAGAACTTGACGGAGTCTCGGAGTTCATCAACTTGTCCAGAAAGGCTTTCCATTTCGACATAACCAAAGCCTTGATACTCACCGTTTTCTATCAGGATCACAGCATTCTCATCAGCATTCCTGCCCTTGTCGATCAAAATGAAATCAGGTTGAAGGAAATTTGTGTCGAGCGCCTCCTTGGCTTCTATGGCCCTTTCGTTGTAACTCTCTGGTGGCTCTTCTCCAATGCAGGCACCCAAACATTGCGAAAGATGGTAATCGAAACATGGGCCTGTCTTATTTTCAAGATGGCAATGTTTTAAGCAAAGTTGAAATTGTTTCTGGATGCCTCTCAGCCATCCTTTTGCATTGGCTTGTTTTGGATAGGAAGCGATTACCTGCAAAGTTTTCCGGTCTTTTATGGTAGTTTTTTTAATTTCAAAACAGAGGTAGCCTTTGTCGTTTTCGAAAGTGTGTATCACATAAGGAAACTGTCGAATTTTTTGTGCCCGGTTAATCACTGGGCGCAATCGTTTTATCTCGTGTGATTCCAAAAGGAGGGCAATTAATTCACTTCCGGTGATCTCGAACGTAACATCGAAAGCAGCCTGTTGCAACTTCCTGGCTTTTTCTGTTTTTGCGGAAAAATGTTCGGCAATCCTTTTTTGAATGTTCATGCTTTTTCCGACATATATCACATTCCCGCTTTCATCATGAAAATAATAAACCCCACTTGCTTCTGGCAAAGCATGGATTTTCTCCATCGAAAAGTTTGCTGGGAGAAATGCTTCCCTGACACCAAGGTTAACCATTTGCTTGATGTCTTCTTCTGTACTGTCGCAATTCAATATCCGTTCAAATAAATCAACCGTAGCCATCGTGTCGCCCATCGCCCGATGTCGGGCACCCACGTTCAAATTAAAATGCCGTATCAAGTTACTGAGACTATAGGATCGCAAGCCAGGGAATGATTTTCTTGACATGCGAACGGTGCAAAGTTTTTTACGCGTGTAGGTGTATCCCAACCGTCTAAATTCTTCTTGTATAAAACTGTAATCAAAGCGGACATTGTGCGCCACAAAAACGGCCCCTTCGGTCAACTCCACAACTTTTTTTGCTACTTCGTAAAATTTAGGAGCGCCCGCTACCATTTCATCAGTGATGCCAGTCAATTCAGTAATGCCATACGGGATGTGGCATTCTGGGTCAATCAACGTTTCGTACTGATCGATGATTTCACTTCCGTTATGCAACACGATTGCCACTTCTGTAATCTTGTCCCTGGCTGCTCGGCCTCCAGTGGTTTCTATGTCGATAATTGCAAATTTCTTTTCCATGTATTGGTTTTCATTTTTTACTTCTTAAAACCTATGTTTGCTAATTCTCAAGAAAAAGTAGGATTGAAGTCTCAAATCCATAAATCAAAATGCGATCCTCCAGAATAATACTATCCTTGCTTTTTATTGCAACTTTGTTGACTGCACAAAATGAATTGCCAAAAGTAAGCATCCTTCCTGAAGGGCGTCTTTTTCAACCGTTGGTTTTTGATCCAAATGAGGCACAGGCTTTTGGTTCCATTGTTTCCTATTGGGAAGAGGAGGAGTTTACCGATAAAATATATTTGCCGTTTGGCCTTGGTTTTTACAAAGGATTTTTGAGGGGCAATTCAGAAAGCCCCTGGGAGATCGGATTTGACTTTGCAGCTCAGAGCCAATTTATTTGGACTTTTGACGATGGCAAATCAGAAAGGAATATTTTGAACATTGATTTTAAAGTCAGTGTCATGCTCCATAAAAAAATAGACGACCAGAATTCATTTAGGCTAAGGTTTTACCATGTATCGAGTCATTTGGGAGATGATTTTATTCTGAGAAATGGCATTAATAATTATTTTCCCAATCCAAATAATTACGAACAATTGGATTTTCATTGGGCGGTGCAAAAGGGGAGCAAGCGATATTATTTCGGAGCAGGTATGGTGGTCAGGCCGAAGACCATTCGTGAGAGGCTTTCTTTTCAATTTGGCACTGAGGTTGACCCACCTGTTAAAGGTGATCTGCCATTGGCTTTTACTGGGGGATTTAATATTAAATTATTAGAGGAAAATAATTTCACCCCTGGTGTAAAAGCTGGCATAGGAATAAAAATTGGCAGGAATACCAAACCATTACGGTTATTGGTTGAATTTTACAGAGGCAATTTGCCATACAGTCCTTTTGAATTTACCAAGGTGCAATGGTTGGGGGCTGGAATATATTTTATGCCGTGATGTTTGGATATATTTGAAATTAGAAAATTTAGAATAATTTTTTTATGAACCATCTCACTACTTTTATTTTAATTTTATTTATTACTTCATGCAGCGGAAAAGGTTCTCCTTCCTTGTCTAACGAAAATGAAATCCAGGAAGACGTTAATAAAAAGGTTGAGGTAAAAAAAATAATTGTTGGCGCTGAAAGGACGGCGTTGCACTTGCCTATTCTGGCTGGAAAAAATATAGCTGTAGTCGTAAATCAAACTTCAGTGATTGGTGAAACACACCTCGTTGATTCTCTTCAAAAATTGGGCATTTCAATTAAAAAAATATACGCGCCAGAACATGGATTCCGTGGCAAAGCCGATGCCGGCGAACATGTTGTAGATGGAATTGATGAAAAATCAGGATTGCCAGTTGTCTCTTTATATGGCAAGAAAAGAAAGCCTGCTAAAGAAGACCTCGCTGGAATAGATTTAATTGTGTTTGATGTACAGGATGTGGGAGCCAGGTTTTATACTTTTATTTCTACCATGAGTTATATGATGGAAGCATGTGCTGAGAACGGCATCGATTTTATAGTGCTTGACCGCCCAAATCCACTGGGGCATTATATTGATGGACCAATTCTGAATCCAGAGTATAGTTCGTTTGTTGGACTGCATCCGATTCCTGTTGTGCACGGAATGACAATGGGTGAATATGCACAAATGGTAAACGGAGAAGGTTGGTTGGTAAATGGAATAAAATGTAATTTATCGGTAATTAAATGTGAAAATTACGATCACCAAATTTTTTATGAACTTCCGATTAACCCTTCCCCGAATTTACCAAATATGCGAGCCATTTATTTATATCCATCAATTTGTTTTTTTGAAGGTACGGAGGCGAGCGAAGGCCGTGGGACCAACAAACAATTTCAAGTATTTGGTTCGCCTAATTATATTAATACAGATTTTAAATTTACACCTGTTTCAATGCCTGGAGCAAAATACCCAAAACATGAAAATGAATTATGTCATGGATTTGATCTGTCAAGTTTGACTATCCAAGAATTGCAAAATGAAAAATCACTTCAGATAAATTATTTAATCGATTTTTATCATAATTACCCTGACAAGAATAAATTCTTTTTGGAAAATCTATTTTTTGATAAACTTGCGGGAGGGGATGTTTTGCGAAAACAAATAATTGCAGGAAAATCTGAAAATGAAATAAAAGAAGGTTGGGTTGAAGGGTTAAATAATTTCAAACTTATTAGGGAAAAATATTTATTATATTCAGATTTTGAATAAGAGCATGTTGGGGATTTAGGTTTCGAGTGAAAAAGTGTCTATTTTTTTGATGAAACAAGGCGGGAAATTGGGAGCATAGCCATAGCTACATGACTAATTTCACAACGCCGTGTCATCAAAAAAGAGGCTTTTTTTCGTCGGAAGTTAAACCCCCAACATGCTCTAATTAAAAATTCCATCTTAGCTGTATTTTAATATCGGTTTTAGCAGGGCCATTTATTTCATCGTTTCCACTTCCTATTGATTTTTCATTTGTGAAATAAGTTCTCCCTATCCTTCCTTCCAGCGTGATACCTGCCCTCGTTTTATAAGCCATTAAAAAATAAAATCGGCTTCCTCTGTCATAATAAGCAGGAACGGTAAACGAATTTAAAACATCGTTTTCGTAAGCATAAAAACGGATGTCATATTCATCTGTATCGAAAATGACGAACCTTGCGCTGAAAGAAATGGGGATTCCCAAGGATTTGTATTTTATATCCTGGTACAGGGCAATTCCATCCAGTCGGTTTTCATTTTTTTTAGTGAAGCCAGCGTAAAAGCGACTACGCCATTCCAGATTTTTGTTCAATTTATAAGACAAGTGAATGCGCCCTTGAAAGCTTTGCTTTGGGAAAACCCGATCAAACCGCCCATCCTCAGAATCGAGGTTTTCAGACTTTACTTCATTTTTTAGTTGAAAATGAGCTTCCATTTTTTTTCTCTGGCGGTAGGTGATCCTCACCAACCACTCTTGGCCAATGCTTGGAGCGTCTGTCCTAAAGCGAAGCCATTTATGTTTCCATTGGTCGAAATAGGCATTTACGATCCAATTGGAATTTGGGCGGAATTCCAATCCAAGGTAAATGCCCGTCTCGTTCCTTGCACCAGAAGTTTCTGAAAAGGGCTTGGCGTTCAGGGCTTGATACTCTTTTTGGAAATGGCGGTGCAGTATTGAAATATCTATTTTGGGGTCGAGGCTTACAAGTAGGCCGTTTACCGAAGCGAAAGCGCCATTTCCGCTGATGGCCGTTTCCCCAAAAAAATGATAATTACGCCAAGTTTGGCTATAGTCAATACTTCCGTTAAATAATTTATTACCATTAAAATAAAACTGGTTATAAAGTGATGGATTGCGGTCAAGGGATTTGGTTAAGCTGTTGTAAAGAAGGTTGATGGCAATAGAAGACCGGCGGCTTTTCCATTTGAGAATGCCGCCCATTGCATTTTGACGGATCGCATTTTCATCTGCAATTTCAGCTATTGTTCGATGTTTTCCTGTTGATTGAAGGGAGGTGACAAAAGCACTTGAAGCTTCGTCGTCTGGGACATCTTGTGGTTCATCCAAATTAGCATCTCGTCGTTTTGTAGAAAAAAAGGCAGTTAAATCCAGCTTGTCAATCAAGGCAAGGGTGACTGCTCCACCACGATAAAAATCCGCTTCATTTACCGAACTATATCTTTTTAGCGGTCTTCCGGCACGCTTTATACTCAAGGTCATGGGGCTTTTTCGGGTGGAAAAACCATTGAATTGAACAAGCCCCTGGCCCATTGAAATGGAATAATCGCCGAGCGCCATAGTTTTTATTCTGCCGGACAGGTTTTGAAATAACAGATGTGCGGAATAAAAATCGAACCCTTGCTTATTATCCTGCTTGAAAAATGTTTCACCTTCATCTTTTTCGGCGGTGAAACCGAAAGATACCTTGTTGGAAATGGTGTATCGGTATCGCAAATAGAGCGCATTTCTGTCGCCAGCATACCGGCTGTTTCCAAATTCATCTTTCAAGAATCCCTTTTTTTGTTGAGTTGTCCAGGACCACCGGAGAATGAGTTGACTTCGGCCAGGTGTCCTTAATATTTTTGAGACTTGTTCTGATTTTGATGGATTTAGTTTTACGAAAGGCAAAAGGGTTTTGATGGTGGGCAAATCAAAATGTGGGATAGCCTGAAGTTCGTATAAGGAAAGGATTGGGCCGTGATCGCTCAAGTATTCTGAAAATGCACTTTTTTGCAAGGGGGAAAGAAACTGGAACAATTCAAGTTCATTGCCGGAGATATGATTTACATCAATAGGGTTGTTGAGATATGCTTCCAGGTCTTCAAAAAGGTCGTTATAGTCAAAATCAATATCGCTGTCTTGCTCTTCAAAAAAGGGTTCTAATATATCTCCCTTTTCGAGATTTCCAGGAATTGTATCCGTTTGGGCAAACCCGTTGAAAGTGAGGAACAGCGGAACAATAAAAAGTACTGGTTTCATTGGAGGTGGTTGAATTCCCAAATTTAACAGAAAAACTGGAAAAAAAAACTTTTTAATAGGGCAAAGAAAAATTTGGGTTGAATGCAATTGGGCAAATTATCTTCAAAAAAGCCCAGCTTCAAAGAACATAATTCGGGGAGGGTTCTTGATGGGGCAGGAGTGGGTGAAATGGCTGAGCGGGTAGGTGCTATTGGGCCTGTTTTTATACTAACTTTGCCTCGGCATTCATTAATACTTAAAATGTCGAATCAATCAAACTTCAATAATTTCCCTTATATATAAGAACGGTCAGGCTGCATGAACAGCCCGACCGTTTTCGCTTTAAGGGGAAGCTAAATCTTCAAAACCTAAACATGGCCAATAAGATCAAACTTGAGTACATCTGGCTGGATGGCTACCAGCCAACCCAGACTCTCCGAAGCAAAACAAAAATCCTTGATGGTGAAGCTTTCACAGGGAAAGTGGATGATTGTCCCATCTGGTCTTTTGATGGCTCTTCAACAGAACAAGCGCTGGGCGGGTCATCTGATTGTTTATTGAAACCAGTTTATATCTGTGATGACCCTTCAAGAAGCAATGGTTATTTGGTGATGTGTGAAGTTTTGAATGCGGATCACCAACCACACGCCTCAAATGGACGGGCAACCATCGACGACCAGGATAAAGATTTCTGGTTTGGGTTTGAGCAAGAATATTTCCTTTGGGATCCAACTACGAACCTTCCTTTAGGTTTTCCTGAAAATGGTTTCCCTAGTCCGCAAGGGCCTTACTATTGTGGCGTTGGAGCGAAACGCGCATACGGCAGGGAAATCGTGGAGGAGCATCTTGACCTGTGTTTGGAAGCGGGCCTCAATATTGAGGGTGTCAATGCAGAGGTAGCGGCTGGGCAGTGGGAATTCCAAATTTTTGCCAAAGGGGCGCAGGCGGCTGGCGACCAAATTTGGGTAGCGAGGTTTTTGCTTGAGCGCACAGCTGAATCCTATGGGGTATCAGTAAATTGGGAATGTAAACCGCTTGGAGATACAGACTGGAATGGCTCTGGAATGCATGCTAACTTTTCCAATGCAGTACTGCGGAAAGGCGGCAGCAAAGAAATATTTGATGAAATCTGTAATAAATTTGGAACTGAGGAAGCCATCAAAAATTGCATCGCAGTTTATGGTGCTGACAACGACAAACGCCTGACCGGGAAACACGAGACCCAATCAATTGACAAGTTTTCTTACGGCATTTCTGATAGGGGAGCGTCTATCCGCATTCCATTAGGTGTTGTGGAAAATGGCTGGAAGGGATATGTTGAAGACCGACGTCCAAATTCTGCCGCAGACCCGTATAAAGTTGCAGCAGTCATTATCCATACAGTGAAATATTGATGATTTCCTGAACAGATATTTGAGATTTGATTATAAACATGAGTCATCCCATAAGTAGAGTGTTTACATGGCGAAATTTTAGGTTTTCACCTCAATTTACTTGATTTCGGCCAATCCATAGATTGAAAGGGATAAATCGAAGGTAGAGGCAGGAGAATAATTTAGAACAATAGCT
>JAJCYI010000054.1 GCA_029263015.1 Saprospiraceae bacterium
TTTTGTGGTTTATTTCAAAATGCCGGTGCAAACGTCGGCCGCTTTTCCCAACCCCCCCGGTCAACCGCCGGATTGGCAAACCCGGCCTACGTTTCCACCGACATTTTGAAATACACCTCATAAATAACATTTCTTATATATGCCTTTTGTGGTTCAAAAAAACCCTCATAAACATGGAAGGAAATTTCAGAAAAAACATTGCACCAGGCCTATTGGTAAAAATAGTGCAAAAGCAGGATCAGCGCAACGGAGAGCTAACGGTCGGCGTGGTGCAAGATATTTTAACGAAATCGCCACAACACCCTCATGGCATTAAAGTGAGGTTGGATACTGGTGAAGTGGGAAGGGTAAAGATTATTATGGACGAAGATGAATGATTAGAAATTAGAAATTAGAAATTAGGCTACTCGTTCTAAGATCTTAATGTTTCAAGCCCCTATCTGATTTTCATGTCTGTGTCAACACATGATTCGTATTATCAGTAATTTACGAACCAGCTATCATCTAATGCCTAACTTCTCAACGTCTAAATGTCCAGCAAGTCCATTACTTTTGCCCCATGTTATACGATCAAATAAAAGAGGCGGAGCAATTCATCCGTCAGCGCACCTCTGTTATTCCCCGCTTTGGCATTGTCCTCGGCTCTGGCCTCGGAAGGCTGGTTGACGACATTGATGCCGATGAAGTTATTGACTACAAAGCAATCCCACATTTTCCAGTTTCTACGGTGGAAGGTCATGCAGGACAACTTATTTTGGGTACACTTTCTGGTGTGCCAGTGGTGGCCATGGCAGGGCGGTTTCATTATTATGAAGGGTATTCGCTCAAGGAAGCCACTTTGCCCATCCGAGTGATGAAAGCCCTTGGAGCAACCCACCTGCTGCTTTCCAATGCTGCCGGCACCGTGAATCCTGACCACGAACTGGGCGACATTGTGTTCATCAAAGACCATATCAACCTGTTGCCCGACAACCCACTGCGCGGTCCAAATGACAAGCGCCTTGGTGTCCGTTTTCCAGACATGCTGCACACTTATGACCAGGGGATGCTTGATTACGCTGTGCTGGTTGCCACTGAAAACAACATTAAAGCACATGTGGGCATTTACGCTGCTTTGTCTGGCCCCAATTATGAAACACCCGCAGAATACAATTTCCTGCACATTATCGGTTCCGACCTCGCTGGCATGTCTACTGTGCCGGAGGTGTTGGTTGGCCGACATGCTGGCATGAAAATATTTGCGGCTTCTATGGTGACCGATAAGGGATTCCCAAAGGAAGCGATCAGGGAGATCAGCCACGATGATGTCTTGAAAGTTTCAGCAGCAACTGAACCTTATATGCGGTTGGTCATCAGAAAATTAGTGGAGCGGTTTGCGGAGGATTGAATTGGCGTGACTGTTTTAGAGACAGAGGCTAGGGTCAGGGGTACGATAATAATCAAGTTCCCTGCAAGCAAAAAAGAAAAAACAAAACCAGAAAAAATAATAAATGGAGATAATTTCAGAAATACAACAAAAAAGAAACGGAGCTAAATTTGTAAAAGCAGATTTACATATTCATTCATGCAAAGAAGGTGGTTCATTTGATGTTGAAGATATAAATATGACACCTCAAAATATAGTTGATAAGGCCATTGAAAAAGGGTTAAAAATAATAAGTATTACAGACCATAATGCTACAAGAAATTCCGAGGTAGCAGTTAAATATGCAGAAGGAAAGGATATTCTCGTAATCCCAGGTATTGAAATCTCTACAACCCAAGGGCATTTATTAATATATTGTGATTCAATCCATAATCTAAATAATATAGTAGGTAAATTAACAATTAATGAGGAAAAAACAGTTTGCACCAATTCTATAAAATTATGCTTAGATATTGCAAGTCAGTTTAATGGAATTGGTGTGTTAGCCCATATTGAATTCTCTTCTGGTTTTGAAAAAGCAATTGGGCGATTTGGACCTCAAATGGACGAAGTATTTATTCATCCAAACTTATTTGCTTTAGAAATTAGCAGTAAATCAAGTGTTGATTGGTATACGATGAATGATGAGAGTGAAAAGAGAAGTGATAGAAAAAGACTTGTGAATCTAAGAAGGAGACGTTTGCAATTAAAAGATAATTTTGAACTTCCTAAGCTGATGTCATCTGATTCACATACTCTTGACAAACTGGGAATAAATGCAGATGGAAACAGAAAATTAACAAGAATAAAAGTTGATACTTTAAGTTTTAAAAGTTTTAAAGTTGCTTTATTATCATCATCATCAAGGATAAGAATTGAAGAGTTAATACCAGAGACATTTCCAAAATTTGTAGGGATAAAATTTATTGGTGGACTTCTTCATAATCAAACCATAAAATTAAGCGATAACCTAACATGTATAATTGGTGGGAGGGGTGCTGGAAAATCTACATTTTTGGAATCTATTAGAGAAACCTCTGGAAATAAAAGTAAAGAAGGCTTAGTCGATTGTGATATTTGGTCTGACCAAATTTATTTAGTTTTTGAAGATGAGACAGGAAGACAAGAACTATTCCTAAGGGAGAAGAATGAAACAACAAGGAACATTAGCACTATCGAGGGAGGTATAACAAAAGTAGCAATAGAGAGCTATGGTCAAGGTGAAACAGCTGAAACAATACAACATAGTGATAAGAATCCTAAAACCTTGATTGAATTCTTAGATAGCTTTATTGAAATAGAAGACTTACAATTTCAGGATAAAGAACTAAAAGAAAAGTTGTTATTAAACGAAGATGAGATAGAAAAATTAAGTCTTGAGGTGAAAAATATTCCTGATGTCTATGGACTTCTTAAAAGTGCTGAAAGAAAATTAGAAGTTTACAAAACTCAAAGAGTAGGAGAGATTGTCAAATATCAAGATAGTCTACTAAAAGAAAGAGCATTAAGAGGAGATTTGAAAAGGGAATTGAAGACTTTAGTAACTGCATATGGAAAGATTCTTTCTGATAAAGGATTTTTTGAAAATTTTAGCAAGTTTGACGATTCTAAAATATTGATTGGAAAGGAAAATTTCAAAAGAGTCAAACAACTTGTTATTGAGTTTACTCAATTAGTAGATACGACGTCTGATGGTTTAAAGGAAGAATTAAACAAAAAAGTTGACGCAATAAACGACCAATTAATAAAGTGGGGCGAAAACGAAAAAAATATTCAAGATAGAATAGAGAAAAAGAGAAAAGAACTTGAAGAGCAAGGAATTCCATTTGATATGGGACGAATTACCAAAGTTTCTAAAAATGTTATTGAATATAAATCTCAACTTGAATCTTTAAGACAAAAGGAAAGACAGCTAAAAGAAAGACAAAAGGAAAGAAGAGAATTAAATGCTTCAAGACAAACTATCAGGAGTAAAATTTTTCAGAATAGGGATAGCTTTGCAGTTCTTTTAAACCGAAACCTAAAAGATTCTATATCTGATTTTTTTGTAAACGTGAAATATGATGAAGGTGGTTATTCCCCATTAATGGAAGACTTTATAAAAAATTTGATGGACTATAGAACATCAAAAGTCCCAAAAGCTAAAATAATTACAAGGTATATCTCCCCGTTAAAACTTGCTAAAGCTGTAGAACGAAATCAATACAATATACTAACTAATCTTCAAGATAGTGAAGGAAATAGTTATATTTCTGTTGATGAAGCCAAAAGGATTATTTACAAATTGAAAGAAAGAAATAATTATTTCACCCTTGAGAATATTGACTTTGAAGACCGCCCTACAATTACAGTTACAAAAACAATTAAAGATGAATCTGGAAATCCCAAACATATTTCTAAAACACTTTCAAAATTATCATTGGGGCAACAGCAATCTATATTGTTAGCTATTTTACTTCAATCTAAGAGTAAAAATCCACTAATTATAGACCAACCAGAGGACAATTTAGATAGTGAATTTATTTACAAGACTATTGTCAAGAATCTCAAAAAAATTAAAGAGCAAAGGCAAGTGATTATTGTTACCCATAACGCAAATATTGCAGTATTGGGAGATTCTGAACTTATTATTCCACTTAAAAGTACCAGCGATAAATCTATGGTAATGAAACATGGTGCAATTGATAACGATGATACTAAAATACTTACATGTGAAATTTTGGAAGGAGGGGAAGATGCATTTGTAATGAGAAAAAATATTTATGGAATATAAAAAAAGCCAGCAGGGAACAATGCATCAGCGTTCATGGCCAGCAAAAGCTGGCAACCCCGCCGATGCGAGCCGTAACCAAAGAACGAGAAACAGTGAAAAGAACATTAAGTATCGGATTAATATTTCTCTTTTTAATTCCATTATCGAGTTGTAATGGGCAAATAAAATCGGAAATAGAAAACAACACTAATAGAACAAAAAATAATAAAATTGTTGGTGGTGGCTGTGATGGTTGTGAATTAATGTTTGATGGAATGCCAAAAAACATAGAATCGGTTGATACAAGTTCGGCTTGGAATGAAAAAGGGCGAAGATTACTGATTACTGGGAAAATTTTAAAATTGGACGGAAAAACATCAGCACCAAATGTAATTGTATATTATTGGCAAACGGACAATAACGGTTACTATTCTGGCGGGAAAGGAAAACCTGAAAGACACGGTCATATTCGTGGTTGGGTAAAGTCTGATGAGCAAGGAAATTACTCAATTTATACAATTAGACCAGCAAATTATCCAAATTCTGATATGCCAGCCCATATTCATTTGTCCATTAAAGAACCTCAAATAGATGATGAATACTATACTGATGATTTGGTGTTTGATGACGATATTAAATTAACAAGTGCCAAACGAAAAAAACTTAAAAATCGTAGTGGAAGTGGAATTTTAAGACCGTTAATTGATACAGAAATGCAAGTTGCTGAACACAATATTATATTAGGTTTAAATATTCCAAACTATCCAACAATAATAAACAACGAATAAATAAAAGGCGCATGGCTACAATGTATTTCAACAATGCTCCCGCACGCCGCATCCACTGAACCGTAATAAGAAACTAAACTTAGGTCCCTCGTTTTCATAAAAATGACCTACCATGAATTCAATGCACCTCCTAGCACTCAGCGTTTTTCTATCCTTCTTTTTTCCATTTTTGGTAAATGCCCAGCTATGTGGAAACTTGGGCATTCAGCACGTAGCCGACATCCCTGCCACCTGCGGGGAGATGACCATGACCATGCTGCACGACCAGCTTGGCAAGCCTTATTTATACATTGCAAATAAGGAAGGGGGCTTGAAAATAGTTGACATCAGCGAACTTGCCCAACCACTACCAGTAGCAACCGTACCATTAAGCGAACTGGGCAACTTAGATGTAATCAACCTCCACCAATCCGGCCAATATCTTTACCTCGTTTTGGGAAATATTTTTAACGAAGACCAAAACCCTGGCCTGGCCATCGTAGATGTTTCTTCTCCAGAAACGCCCATTTTATTGGACATTTGGATAGGAACTGGTCTGTTTGGCGGTGCTGGAGTTGTGAGAACGGAAGGCAATTACGCCTATCTCGGCGCCATGCAAAATGGTCTGATCGTCTTCGACATTTCAGACAAAGCCGACATCGTGCAAACCTCTCAGTTTGTTCCCGACATTACCTTCCCTTCACCAAATCCCGATCCTCTAAAATACAATGCACGAGGCATGGCGGTAAACAACGATTTGGTTTATCTATGCTATGATGCAGGTGGGATACGCATCATTGACGTTGCAGACAAAGCAAACCCTGCGCAGATCGGCCAGTATTCCAACCCCCTTCTGAACAGCCTGCCAAGGGCATACAATAATATTGTCCTGGATGGCTCATACGCTTATGCTACCGTAGATTATTGCGGCCTGGAAGTCTTGGACATTTCTGATCCAGCACAAATTTCCCAGGCAGGTTGGTGGAACCCTTGGAACTGTCAAAGCAATCCGCTGAACTGGTTTGTCAGCCCTGGCCATACCAACGAAATCAGTTTTGACGACGATTGCAATTTACTGTTCCTGTCATCTGGGAAAAGCGATTTGCATATATTAGATATTTCGGATCCAACCGAACCTGATTCATGCAGCTTTTTTGGAGGGGCAAACAATGAAATTGGAACATGGGGTGTGTCCACTTATGATGGGCAGATTTTCCTTTCATACATCTGTGCAATCATACCTTTTTCATCCAATTGGACTGGGGTGAAAATTTTGACTTATGAAAACAATTGTGTGACCGGGGTTTCAGAGAATACACCTCCGCCCATCAAATCATATCCAAATCCAATATCCAGTTTATTGAATGTTGAAATAAGTAGGCAAGACAATTATGAAATCACAGTATTCAACACATTAGGGCAGCCCATTTATTTTACAAAAACCCTCCCTCAGGCCAGTCCAATTCAAATAGATTTTTCAGGACATGAGGATGGCATTTATTATTTATCGTTTTACGATGGTGAAAAAACGTCTGCCCAAAAGGTTGTCAAACTGAGAAAATAACCCCCAAGACTATGATGTGAAACAAAAATCACCTCTAGCAATACCCAAAATATTAGATATTTGCAGTTTATAATGACAATTAATAAAACAGAAAAACATGACTACGCAGGCCAAAGCACGAACAGACTACTATTGGGCAAATGACCGGGAACCTCATTTTCAGCGAAGGAAAGACATCTTGAAAAAGCACCCAGAGGTCACAAAATTATTCGGGATAAACCCTCGGTTAAAATACACAACCATCGCCCTCGTTGCTGCCCAATTGACGGTCGGCCTGTTTGTCGGCGAACTCCACTGGTTTCCATTTATCTTGGTGACTTACATTGTTGGGGCGACTATTTCACACGCCCTGTTTCTCGCCATCCACGAAATCACCCACGACCTCGCCTTCAAGTCCAAAAAGTATAACAACCTATTGGCATTCATCGCCAATTTGCCTATCGTGATGCCGTATGCCATGTCCTTTAAGACGTATCATGGGCTGCACCATTGGGACCAAGGCAAGGACGGCGTAGATGTGGACATCCCCACGGAGGGCGAGGCAAATGTGTTCAGAGGGTTCATCGGCAAGTTCCTTTGGTTCCTCAACCAGATTGTCTTTTATGCCGTGCGGCCCATTTTTGTAAAAAAAATTAAACTGGATAAATGGCAAGCCTTCAACATCATTTTCCAGATAGTGGCAATGGCCATTTATTTGCCTTTTGCTGGCTGGTCTGGTCTGGTATATCTGCTCTTATCATTGATGCTGGCAGGAAGCCTTCATCCCACATCGGGACATTTCATTTCTGAGCATTATGTATTCCACGAAGGACAAGAAACTTACTCCTATTATGGGCCGCTGAACAAGCTCACTTTCAATGTGGGGTACCACAATGAGCACCATGATTTCCCAACCATCCCAGGTAGCCGTTTGCCAGAATTAAAAAAAATGGCCCCAGAATTTTATGACAACTTGCATTCTTATGATTCCTGGACAAAAGTGATTTTGGGATTTCTATTCAGGAAAGATATTACGCTTTATTCTAGGACAAAAAGGAAGTGAAGTTTTGGTTTTGAATTTCAGTCATCCCAATGAAGATAAAAATATGTATAATCGGGTGCGGAACCTTTGGTTCATATTTAACAAAAAGGCTGTTGGAAAAGCATGGCGACTCCATTGACATCACCGTTATTGAAATTGGAAACCAAAAGACCCAAACTGAAAGTGAAATCGGTTTGGATTCTATATCAGAAAATTCAACAGTATCCAAAGATGGCAGGTATTTTGGGTTCGGTGGCACCTCCGCCAGATGGGGCGGCCAAGTTTTATTTTTCGATAAAAGGGAAAACAGTAACAACAACGCCACTTGGAACAGGATCATCGATATAAATGATAAACATAAAAACACGGTTATTAATAAATTATTGGGAGGGAAAGAAAAATATAAATTACCACAAGATCAAAATAATATAAAAACCGGAATTTGGTTAAAATATAACAAAAGAAATTTATTCAATCGATTAAATAAAAAGAATCTAAAAAAGATAAACTTACATTCCGATTTAAGGGTAGTTGATTTTATTTTTAGCGACGATAAAATATCGAAATTAATTTGCAAATCAAAAAAAGGGCAGACCAAAGAAATAACTGCTGACATCTTTTATTTAACTGCGGGCACTTTAGAATCTTGTCGGCTGCTCATGCAATTAAACAAAACCACTGGATTCCTCAACAGCACTGGTCTGGGAGAAAATTTTGGTGACCATATTTCCACAGAGTTATTCCACATCTATCAATCAGCTCCAATAATAAACGGAATTGATTTCACTCCACACCTGTATAAAGGCAGCCTTATTACCAAAAGAATGATTGTGCAAACAGATGATGGCATTTTTGGATTCCTGCATTGTGTTTTTAATAAAAATATCAAGTCTTTTAAATTTATAAAAGAATTACTTTTTGGAAAAAGAACCACAACCGTCACTTTCTCCGAATTCATCAGCGGTTTTATTTTCCTTTTCCAATTTGTTTTCCATCTTTTTTTTAAACAGAAACTATACGTGGATAAAAACCTGTGGAGTTTGCAATTGGACATGGAACAGGCATTTCCAAATTCCAATAAATTAAGCCTTGCAAGCAATACAGATCAATATGGTGAAAACAGCCTCCATGTAGATTGGGATATTTCAAAGCACGATATTGACTCTATTTCGGAAATGCGCAAGAAAGTAGAACAACTCTTGCGTAAAAACAATTTAAAATATACGCCACTTTACAATCCGGCTTCAACAAACAATAAAGTGGAAGACGTTTACCATCCAGTGGGATGCCTGCGAATGGGGCATGATGAAAAAGCAATAGTCAATTATAATGGCCAAGTGAAAAACATTAAAAACCTATTTCACTTTTCTACGGGTATTTTTCCGAGCGCAAAGTCAATTAATCCCTCGGCGGCAGTGTGTTGCTTTATTGAGGAACACTTAGAAAATTGGGGGAAATGAGAAAATAGCACAGTAGGAATATAGGTTTGCATCGCCTTAAATCAATCCACTTTTAGTAATTTGGGATTTCTATAATTTAGAGTATGTTGGGGATTTAACTTCCGGCGATAAAATGCCTCTTTTTTGATGACACGGCGTTGCGCAATTAGTCATGTAGCTATGGCTATGCTCCCAATTCCCCGCCTTGTTTCATCAAAAAATAGACACTTTTTCACTCGAAACCTAAATCCCACCATGCTCTTAGTAACGATCAAAATCGAACCCAACACATGCCCTTACTCACCGTCGGCGTTTTCGGAACTTCCAGAAAAGTACAGGAAAAAAGAGTGCCCATCCACCCTGAACAATTGAATTGGATAGACGAGGAGGTCAGGCGTCACTTCATTTTTGAGGAAGGTTATGGATCACCCTTTGGCGTGGCAAATGAAAAGATCGCTGCCATGTCTGGCGGCATATCCAGCCGGGAAGAGCTATTTCAAAGTTGTGATATCGCTTTGCTGGCCAAGCCAGTTCTGGAAGATTTTGAGGCGATGAAAGAAGGGACTACCCATTGGGGCTGGCCCCATTGTGTTCAGCAACAGGAGATTGCCCAAACAGCGATTGACAGCAAATTGACCCTCATTGCCTGGGAAGCCATGCACCGCTGGTCTCGCCACGGTGATTGGCAGATGCATATTTTCCATAAAAACAATGAGATAGCTGGCTATGCTGGTGTGCTGCATGCCATGAGCCTCGCTGGCATCGATGGGAATTATGGCCGCCAGCGCAAGGCGGTGGTTATCAGTTTTGGTTCAGTGAGCCGTGGGGCTATTCGTGCTTTACAGGCCAGAGGAGTCCAAAACATCTCCGTATTCACCCAGCGGCATTATATCCTCGTCGCCGACCAAATGGCCGGGGTGGAATACTACCAGTTTGAGGAAGGTGAAAATGGCGAGCTCCTATCGCTGCACCCCGATCGGCAATCCCATCCCTTTGTGGAGGAATTGGCCGATGCAGACATCATTGTTAACGGCATTTTGCAAGACACCGACCACCCATTGATGTTTGTTCCGGAAAAGTTGAACGACCGCCTGAAACCAGGCTGCCTGATCGTGGATGTGAGTTGCGACGAGGGCATGGGCTTTTCGTTTGCGAAGCCCACAACTTTTGAAAAGCCTATGTTCAAAGTGGGCGAAGTGCATTATTACGCTGTTGACCATACGCCTTCCTATCTGTGGAACAGCGCTTCCTGGGAAATTTCCAACAGCCTGCTGCCTTACCTGCCCATTGTGATGAGCGGGACAGAAAGCTGGGAGAAAAATGAAACCATCAGGCGGGCGATTGAAATAAAGAAGGGGGTGGTGCAGAATGGGAAAATATTGTCTTTTCAGAAACGGCGCGCGGAGTATCCGCACCTCACGAATGCCACCATGCCTTGACAGGGTTTATCGGCATTCCGGCAAACTAACAATATTTTGAAAACCCGGATTTTAATTTTAATTTTATACTCTTTATTAGAATTGTTATCAGAAGTTTTCAAAACTAACAGCGTCATGAGTTTTCAAACAATCAAGCAAGAAATCCAGAAATTGGATAGGGCAAAACAAGCTGATTTAATGCACTTTCTGGTTGAGTTATTAGCAAGTGATACGTTCCAATTGTCAGATGAATGGAAGAAAGAACTTGCGGTCAGGGAAGAAGCATTGAAAAATGGCACATCTGTCGGCCGCCCTGCCAGAGATGTGATTGCTAAATATACTATTCATTAATGCCTAGCTACAACGTTATTATTCAACCCGAAGCCGAGAAAGACTTAGATGAAGCCTATGAATATTTGGAAGCCCAACAACTTACTTTGGGATTTGATTTATTAGAAGAACTCGTCTATGTCCTCGAAATTTTGGAGGAAAATCCCTTTTTGTTTCAAAAGATTGATTCGGAAAAAAGAAGGGCAATTGTCCGGCGTTTCGGTTATAACGTGATTTACACTGTTAAAGGAAATGATGTTTTTATTCTTGCCATCTTACATGAGCGCAGAAATCCGAAAAAGTGGAAGGATAGAAAATGACTGGAAGTTGCCGCCTGAAGAAAGAAAGCAAATTGGGTTTAAGGTGCCTCATTAGGATTAAAAAGTTGTGGTTTGTAATGGCTGTGGTTTAAGGTGCCGCATTTTGCGACACCTTTGGGTTTTACCTTTTGCTGCAACATATGGTACGTTGCAAATTACGTCTCGCTGAAGCTCGACTGAAAACTTGCAACAACTTAGAGCAAATTTTTGCAACTTGCACTTTTGTATTGCTTACCTATCCGAGCAAGAAATATCAGGTAGTGTATCGAATACTACTATCGCTTTTTCTTTATTGTTTTACACAATTATCAAGTCTAAATAGACCTAAATGGAATAAATCAAAACAACGATGAAATTTAACTCAAGCCTTCCAATAGCAATTGTTTTACTATTGTTATTCTCAAACATCCTTCAATCTCAAGGTTCTTGGGAACAGTGTCCCTTAAATAAAGAATTCACCAAAAACAATTTAAAATCGACAGATATTTTTCAAGACAATAAAAATAATGTCTGGTTTGCAACAAATAAAGGCATACTTGTTTATATTAGACTTGCACGGCTCTGATTATCAATATTTTATATAAATTTGCCCAAAAATAATAAAATGAAATATACAGAGATCAGTACCGAAAGGCAATTTAAATCAACCACGGGGTACAGTAAAGAAAATTTCAATAAATTACTTTCTGACTTTGAAGCCACATTTTTTGATGAATATGGTCAAACCTATGAAGAAAATATTGAAGAAAATGTGACGGAAACCCCAAAATTTAAAACACTTGGTGAGTGTTTGTTCCTTGTTCTTTTTCAAATGAAAAATGATTTGGTCTGGGATTCGCTGGGGTTTGTTTTTGAAATGTCAAGCTCAACAGCTCAAACCTATTTTTATAATTTTTCTGATTTGTTAGAGTTGGCATTGGAAAAAAAAGTCTTGCCAAAGAGAAACTTTGAAAGTGTCGAAGAATTTGAAACCCATGTTGCCGATGCGGATGAAATTATTTTTGACGGGACCGAAGACCCAACCGAAAGGCCAAAAGGCCATGAAAATCAAAGAAATAAATATAGTGGAAAAAAACATGCCCATACAGATATAGCACTGGCGATGTCCGACAAAAGGCGGTACATATATACTTGAGTAAACTTTATGGTGGCAGGAACGTCGACATGGGGATATTTAAAGAAGAATTTCCGCCGCAATACGGCTGGTTCAAAAACATGAAAGTGTTGGTAGACCTAGGTTTCACAGGGATCGGCTCATTATATATCATAAAGGAATTATTGATTGGGCATAAAAAGCCAAAAAAAACAGATTTAAACCCCAATCCTGAATTGACAGAAGAACAAAAAGAATGGAACAGATATGTCAGTAGGGAAAGGGTTTACGTGGAGCATGCAATAGGGGGGATGAAAAAATTTAGAATTCTTAAAAATAAATGCCGATTAAAATCAGATGAATTAAAAAATAAAATAATTGGCATATGTGCAGGACTATGGAATTATCAATTAACTTTAAATGATTGATAATCATGGCCGTGCAAGTCTAATGGTTCAAAGTGGACAACTTACACGTATGAAGATGATCTTATGGGTAGCAGTATTACCCACACTTTGGTTGATTCAAGAGGAAATATTTGGTTAGGACGAGAAGAAGGCATATCGAAATTTGATGGGACAAGTTGGACTCAATACACTAAAAGCAATAGTTCAATGCCTGCTAATTTTATCCAAACAATTTTTGAAGATAGTAAAGGCAATTTTTGGTTTGGAACTGGATATACTGGTGTTGGTAGTTTAACTGATGATGGGTGGTCAACTAATAAAAGTAGAATATCTAATTTCAATTTTGACAATAAAATATTTTCAGGCGGATTAGTGAAATTTGATGGAAATAGTTGGATAAATTATAACAAAAACGAACCCAAATGCGCGTGTAAGTTTGTGGATTTAATATTAGAGGATCCACATGGGAATATCTGGTTTAGGGAGGCTACTCCAAAAGGTAAGATATGCATGTATGATGGTTCCAAGTTTATAAGATTTAATAAGGAAACGGGGCTTATAACAAATCAAGCACAGAGTTACTATCACATTCAACTTCTTATTGACAAATTAGGTAATGCCTGGGTCGCCTCAAGTGGGACAGTCAGTAAATACGATAGGGACAAATGGGTTAATTTCACCTCAAAAGAGGGTTTAAAAATAGGTCAGTATATTTTAGGCTTAGAACAAGATAGTAAAGGAAATATTTGGGTGGTTTCTCTTACTAAGTAGTCAAGTTTAATTATTCGGGTAAAAGTGTACCTTTAATTATGGTACAAATACATTCCCTTTCAGAGGAAGAAATCCTCGATTTAACAGACGGTTACAAAAATGGTAATAAGCACGATTTTCGTATTCGCTGCCTAAGTATTTTATTGAGCAATGCAGACTTTTCAGTTTCTCAAATTGCTGAACGATTAAGCAAACAGAAAGATACCATTTACTCTTGGCTTGAAAGATTTGAGAAAAATGGAATTTCAGGTCTTAAAAATGTGAAGGGCCAAGG
>JAJCYI010000055.1 GCA_029263015.1 Saprospiraceae bacterium
CCCCAATTTAACGGGCGCAAATATTGTCAAATTGGAAGCAAATTGGGGAGGGTAAATGTGGTGTACCAGACCTGTCAGGTTGTTTTTCCCATATATGTTGGGCAACCCGTAAACGGCTTCCCCAACATATATGTAAAAAACAACCTGACAGGTCTGAGTACGATTAAAATACGACCATCCTTCCCTGGCCATTCCCTGATTCAGACTCAAAACGGTACAGCACTATACCAGATTGGTTCAACTCACTTGCCGATATCCTTATCTCAGAGTAACCTGCGGGGTAATTTGCTACCGACTTTTTCAAGATGGTCCCAGATGGGGTGTAAAAAGTAAAACTGACAGGCCCTCCTTCTGGAAGTTGAAAACCAATAGTTGTGAAATCATGGAAAGGGTTAGGCTTGCTGGGGAATAAAATGGTTTGTGTCTTGTTATCAATATTATCTGGAAAGGTCAATTGAAGATCGTGAATTGCCAGTGCTTCTGAGTAAACTTCAACAGGCATTTCGTGCCGATTTATTTTTATCAAATCACTTATTCTTCCATTGCCCAAAGATTTGAATATCAAAGTAAATAACGGTTCATTTTTTTCTGGCAAATACGCGTAGTTGGTATTCCAAGTGGTTCTCAATATACCATTGTGAATATTGCTTTTTCCAAAATTATTATCATTTAATATTCCTGGTTTTATTTCCAATAATTCCAGTTTTTCAACATCGAACTCTAAAGCAAATTGAAAACCTAAAATACTCTTGGACTCAATAATTACAGGTAGTTCGACCACATCACTTTTTTTTGCAGATAAATTTGGTAACAGTAATGAATTACTTTCTATATAACTTCGGTTTTGAATTTCACCATTGAAATTGACTGAGGCAGAACCATTTAAATCGCCAATCTTCATACCTATGAAATCTAATTCAGTAATCGCTGGAGTAGTTATATCAATAACTTCTGGAAAGGCAGGAGAAAATGGGTTGTTAGGGTCAGCAAACACAAAATCTTTTGGAACAAAACGCCAGGAAGTATTTTCTGGAAATTCATCGTAAATCCCTAAAATCAACCTCCTCATTTCCACCGCATCAAATGTGGTAACTGAATTTGATTTATTGGCATCGGCTGCAATTATTTTATATGGACTATCCAAAGGAATGACCCCCAAGATGTGTTTTGTCAAAACAACAATGTCGAACGTGGTGACGCCATTATCGTGGTCGTCGTTTTTAAAAGGAGTTATACTAAAAGATGTATTTGGCGGGGGGAAGAAAGTATAAACGCCGTCGGAATCAGTCGATAAATTTAAACCTAGGGAATTAATAATTTCAACGTCATCGATTCCTTCTCCTTGTTCTGTAGCAACTACATGTGAAAGGAATGGCTCAACAACACAAACGGTCATGTTGTCTTCAATAAGCAAAGTGCTAAAGCAGGAATCCTGGTTTCCGTTTTCATCAGTCACAAATATTGTGAGAGGATGTACCCCAAGATCAACACAATCAAATATTTGACTGTCGTCATTTACATCAGGAGAAAAGGAAAAATTCAAATTACCTGTGCAGTTATCAAAGCTCAAGTCATTAAAATCATCAGCAAAAACCTCTAATTCAGGAACGGTCATTGGAAGTGTTGGAGGAAGTATTTCTACAATTTCAAATCCAGAACAATTTGCCGTAGGCGCCTGACAATCAACCACTTTTACTGTCGTGAAACAAGTGTCCTGATTGTTGCATAAGTCTGTTGCGACGTATCGGATATCGTAAATCCCAGGAATGGCACTAGAAAACGCACTGTTGTCCGAAAGCCATGTATCAGATAAAAAAATGCTCGTTTCTAAAGTTGTATTATTTGTACAATCATCTATCTGAGGAATGGGAATTGACAAATCGGTAAAACAATTATTACCAATAATACAAATGTCTGGGATGGTGCACCCACTTGTAAATACAGGGCTGATCGTATCAATTACATGGATGAATTGATCGACGATCACCTCAAAACCTGGGTCACAATTGTTCATGATATTCCAGATCCTCATCATCGCTAAACAAGCACCTGTCGTATCAGTAGTTATTTCATCAGAAAAAGAAATTACGAGGTCTTCAATCGTGAGGTTATTTACAACTGGTTCATCTACATTGATTGGATTATTATCACAATAATAATCAATTTCAGGGGGCGATTCGACTTCAATATCTGTTTCGTGTTCTACTGTTATAGTTTGCTCACAAATATGATCTTCGCCATTTACTGTGACGGTATGGGTTCGGACGATGGTTCCAGAATAACAAGCATCAATATCTGTCTGAACATCGATCGTTGGAACAAACACGCAGTTCTGATAATAAAGCGGAAGTCCAAATTCATTTAAAATCAAAACATCTCCATTGTTTAAAGGCTCTTCTAAATTATCTTTGTAATAATCTCCGGAAATGGTCTTGTTTTCTGGGCAGGTGGCAATGACGCCTTCGGAAACAAATAAAACGGAAGATTCTATTATTGAGTTGTCGCAATCATCTGTTGCAGTAAAAGTGATGTTATAAATTCCTGGAACTTTCATGATCTCCGAAATGACACTATCGGTTGTATGTGTTTGCCAGGGCGTTTCGATCAATAAATCAAAATCGGAGCACTCATCATGTAAGTCAATTGGTGGAATCAAAAACAAAGTGCCACAGGTAGCTAAAGTGCTTATATAAAAGGTGTCGGGCACTGAAAAATCAGGGGCTTTTGTATCTGCCAATATGATGGTTTGGACATGGAAACGGGATTCATCCAAACAATAGTCGAGTGCCTCCCAGGTCCGTTCAATTTCAAAATGGTTTCCGCAAACGTTGGTTATTTCGTCGGTGATAACAAAAGTAATATTGCAAGAAACCGTGGAAGGGTCTATTCCATTGACGAGCGGAAGACCAGTAATGCTGGGGTCGGTATCACTTGGCAAATCGTCTTCATTGGTACAGGCTAAAACGGGTGATTGGATGCCATCGCGGTTGAGTGGGAAAACAATATCGTCAAGGGCTACTCGGTTGGCATTTATAGTTTGGTTACAATTTGAGCTGTTTCCGAAGGGGTCGGTAGAAGCCCAGATTCGAGTAACCGAAAAAGCAATTTCGTCTCCGTCACAATAAGAATTGACTCTGACATCGGTGAAAGTATGTGTGTAGTCCTCTTGCAGGAAGCAGCCATCAATACTTGGGACTCCCACCGAATCATATAATTCGTGACATAAGATCGTGGTATCACTAGGACAAGTCATATCGTGCTCCATGGTGTTTCCGTCCACGACGATGACGCCAAAGCAGGTATTCTCGGTTTCTAGGTCAATGAGGATGAAATTCCAAGCAGGCCCAACAAATTCCTTATCCACTGTATTTCCCAGATCTTCACCAGATTGATCCAGGATCACTATATCGTACTGGTCGTTGCATCCCCTGAATCCAAGCAAAATATCCTCGCCGGTTATTTCTCTTGTACACTCACCACCAAATCCCACGATAACCTGTGGCTTGCATTCTATGGTAAATGGCGGCGGTTGTACCGTTACATTGAAATTACAAGACTCAACGTCGCCGGACGTGCTTGTGACAGTTAGTGTGACTACCTCTGTACCGTAGGTGAAAAAATGATTTGACGGTACACTGAATACTGAATTGGCAACGGGTTCACTACTGGACCATACAAGAGCAGCGAAACCTACAAAAATTCCGCATTCTGCAAACAAGGGACCAACTTCGATGTCAGGTGGGCACGTTAGACTAAGTTGATTGTTGTCTGGAGTCACGCCAGATAACTGAAATTGGAAGAGTAAAAAAAGTAGGCTGGAGAAAATAGCCTTGCCAATAAGTTTTGGTGTAGAATTAAAATAGTTCATGGATCGGTTTTGTTAAATTTGGAATATCTGGTTTTTGGTTTTTGGTCTGTCTAAGAACCAAGAACCAGATATATTTCAGTTCATTGGGTTGACGCTATTGTTCAGGTCGCCTATTTTTATTCCGATAAAATCAAGATCGAATAGATCAAAAGATAGATTATTTATGAGGATGGTTTCGGGGAAAGTCTCTTCCCAAGGGTTTTGTGGATTTGGGAATACATAATCAGCTGGGACAAACCGCCACGAGGAATTGTTGGGGAAATTGTCATAGATGAACAAGATCAATTTCCTCATTTCCACTATATCGAAAGTGGTGACGGTGCCAGAATTATTGATATCGGCAGCGATTATTTTATAGGGGCTGGACAGGAACTCGACGCCCAGGATATGCTTGGTCATCAAGACTGCATCGAAGGTGGTGACACCGTTGAGGTGGTTGATGTTTTTGGTGGGGGTGATTTCATAGTCGATTCCTAGGGGTGAGGTAGTCGAATATACACCTTCATCGTCTGTGATTAGATTTGCCATGAAGCCATTCGTAGATTGAACAGCAACATTGACGTTTAAGATGCCAAGCGCATTTTCTGTTTCTATCTGCCCTGCAATAATAGGGTCGCAAGAGTCGCAGCCGCTCATGTTAGATTGAACAGCAAGCAATGTTTCACAGGAGCTTTGGTTTCCATACTGGTCAGATACCCAAAGGGTTATGGTGTAGCCTCCCACATCGCAACACCCAAAGGAGAGCAAGATATTAAGTGAATCTTCTTCAAAAGAAAATTGCAGTGGTTGACCACAATTATCGCTACTCCCGTCATCAAAATCAGATGCAAAGATCTCAACGAATGGTTCATCACCAAGGTTGACAGGTACCATCAACTCCACAACAATCTGATCTTGACACTCCGCCACTGGCGGTATCGTATCGCTCACTGTAAATTCGGTCAGGCAAGCCGCGGTGTTTCCACATTCATCCGTGACGGTGTAAGCAATATTGTAAGTGCCGGGGCCGATCACCACATTTGCGCCTATTTCATTACCTAAATCGCCAAACAAGGACATGTTGATATTTCGGCAGCCGGTGATTTCTGGGTTCGGCACAGTCACGGTAATGTCGCAACTGTTTGCAAACAAAAACAAGTCTGGGATTTCACAACCATTGGTGAAGACAGGAGCTTCTGTAGAATTGACAATAATGGTTTGTACATATTCCATGTATCCATCGCCCCCGTCCATAAAATGCCGATCGGCCAATTGGGTGTCGTCATTGTTTATTGTCCCATCAAAAATACAGTCATTAATCAAAGTCCATTTCCGCTTTATTGTGAAACAGCCAGCCGGACCATCGTTGATGAATTCATCCGAAGATTCTGTGACCATGTTTTCACAGCCAAAATTGAACAAAACGGGGGCTCCTAAATCTGCCATAGATGGAGGAATGCATATCGAAGTGTCTTTTGGAAAAATCGCATCAAAATCAGAAACATGGATTACTGTAACGACCTGAACACAGACGTCTGGCGTTGTTCCATCAGAAGTTAAGGTTCGGAATATTGAACCATCGCCGCAGCTATTGACAGAAACAGAATCAGTTTCTCCCACATTAAAAGTACAGTTGCCATGGAATTCAGGCATGCCCAACATGGCCAAAGAATCAAAGTCTTCAAATGCAATTGCTGGAGCAACCACGCCGAAATAATAATCGCAATCAATAGTGGTGTTGGGCGGACATGTTGTGATCGTTTTATTCTCGATCAATAAAGTATTGGTTGATTCAGATGAGTTGCCGCAGGCATCGGTAACGGTGTACTTGATTGGAAAGGTCCCTTCAATGAGTTCGATTCCTGACCACCCACCATTGGTGAAAAGCGTGTCCCACGGTGTCATGATTTCCACATCAAATTCCGAACATTCCAGAATATTGAAAGCCATAGGCAAAATCAATGAATCTCCACAATCCATTGAAAGACTGGCGAATACGGTATCAGGAATGGTGAAAATGGGCGGAATGGTGTCAATGACTTTGATGTATTGGGTATCTTTTACGGTCGATGCTGGGTCGCAAATGTTCACCACTGTCCAAATCCGCTCTATATCATAAGTGGCGCCACATATTTGGGTGGCCATGTCCTGGAAATTTGAAGTAACATCACATTCAGAATTTGTATTTGCTGGGAAATTTCCAAAAAGCGGTACACCAGTAATGGAGGGGTCAGCGACTGCTTCCCAACCTTCATCATTGCTGCACAACAATGGCATTTCAGCTGTTCCGTCAAAGTCAGGCGGGAAAATAACCGTGCTAATGTTAAACCTCATCCCCGTAATGACCTGTTCACACGTGTCCCTTTTGCCGAATGGGTCTGTTGCTACCCAATACCTTGATTTCTGAAACCCAATCGTATCTGTACACAAAGTCGCTGAAGTCTCATCATAATAAATTAGGTCAAACTCCTGGTAGCAACCTGAGGTGTCTGGGGTGCCAATAATGGCTGGGAACAAGGGTACGTTACAAACTATGGTAATGTCTGATGGGCAGGTAATAGCTGGTGGGGTCCCACCAGTTACAGTAACTTGGTTAAGGCATTGCATCCCATTTGTGCCATGTTGGACAATGGTCAAAAAGGTCTGTCCAACATCAAATGCGTCAATAATTGAAGCCTGGGCATTGCCATTTTCATCCAGCCTGGTGATTTTGTAACTGCCAAAGCAGCCCGTTGAGTCAGCGTTTAATAGTTCTGTCACCAAGATTTCCCGGGCACATTGTCCCTCAAGGGAAAGTTGTACATTATTCAGACATTCCAGGCTGGCAGGTAAAAATTCATTTACCACTACATTAAAATTACAGACTTCCAAATCGCCATTTGTAGTAGTTGCTGCAATGGTAACGATGGATGTGCCAATATTGAAAAACGTACCAGAAGGCGGGAAAAAAATAGTATCTGATAATGTTTCGGTGCTATTCCAAACCAGGGTATCGTAAGAAACATTTAATCCACATTCACCAACTCCCAATTCTATCACTAAGTCATCTGGACAAGTAATATCGATGATTTTATCATTACCAAAAAGGGGAACATGCGTGGAGAAGAAAACCAATAAGAAAAGGGTTTTCAAAAAATAAGTTGAAATATTAGGAGTATCCGAATTCATGGGATGGACATTTTGATAAAATTTTACTGTTTGGGATGTACCTTAAAACCTTTTCCAATAGAATAACTTGGAATAACTTAAATAATCGGTTGCGAAAAATTACAATATGATGTCCGAATTGATCCAGAGGCTCTCTGGCTGAATGGGTGAGTTTGCCAAATTGACTGCTAAATTAAGAAAAATTTCACCATCCAGTCAAATAACAGAACATAAAGGAACTGTTTTCTCGAAAAGAAGTTGAAAATAGCCTTGTGGAGTATGTATTTCCTCTTATATACGGAAGGAACTACCAACAAAAAATTTGCCGAAATGGCTATCGCTATCATTTTTGCATACAACTACATTTTTGTGCTCTGCTTTTTATTGGTTATTCCCCGTAGTTCAACTGCAACGGTGCTTTCGCTTTTCCGTAAAATGCCCTTTCTTCGCAAACTAAATTTATTAATTTATAATGGTGAATGGTTGGCGGTGAATGGTAAATGGTTAGCGGTGAATGGTTTTCATTCACCATTCACCATTTACCATTCACCATTCTTCACTCACCATTCGCCATTAAAAAAGAAATGGATTACAAGCCTCGTGAAATAGAGAAAAAATGGAAACAGTGGTGGAATGAAAATCAAGTTTACAAAGTCTCCAATAAGAGTGATAAACCCAAATTTTATGTGCTGGATATGTTCCCCTATCCATCTGGTTCCGGGTTGCATGTTGGCCACCCGCTTGGATATATCGCTTCTGACATCTATTCCCGATATAAAAGGATGAGTGGATTTAACGTACTTCACCCAATGGGGTACGATGCATTTGGGTTACCTGCCGAACAGTATGCCATCCAAACAGGCGTTCATCCTGCCAAATCAACTGCTGAAAATATTGATAGATACCGTGCCCAGCTCGACAACCTTGGGTTCAGTTTTGATTGGAGCAGGGAGGTGCAAACTTGCGATCCTCAATATTATAAATGGACACAATGGATTTTCCTGCAATTGTTCAACCATTGGTACAACAATGAATCTGATAAGGCTACGCCCATTGAAGATTTGGTGGGGATATTTGAAACGAAAGGCAACGAGCAGGTAAATGCTGCCAATTCGCAAGATGGGATATTTACTGCCGATGAGTGGAATGCCATGGATGCTAAATCCAAAAGTGATGTCCTGATGAACTACCGTCTTGCTTACCGCAAAACCACGTTCGTCTGGTGGTGTGAGGAATTGGGGACGGTTTTGGCCAACGACGAGGTGAAAGATGGTGTAAGCGACCGAGGTGGTTTCCCCGTGGAGCGCAAGCCGATGTTGCAATGGTCATTACGAATTACTGCATACGCCGAACGGTTGCTTAACGATTTGCAGGAAGTGGATTTTTCAGATGCCATGAAAAAAATGCAGGGCAATTGGATTGGCAGATCAGAGGGGGCACAATTGTTTTTTAACCTCTCCCCAGCCCTCCCCAAAGGGGAGGGTGACGGGACATCTCTCCCTCCTTTGGAGGGGGCTGGGGAGAGGCTCGAAGTATTTACCACCAGGCCGGATACTATTTTTGGAGCTACTTTCATGGTACTGGCACCGGAACATGATTTGGTCAAAGAAATCACCACACCAGATCAACAAAAAGAAATTAACGAATACCTTTCATTTGTAAATACCCGCTCAGAACGTGACCGCATTTCTGAGACCAAAGAAGTGTCTGGGGCATTTACAGGGGCATATGCTATCAACTCCTTCAATGGCGCCAAAATACCGATTTGGATCGCAGAATATGTCTTAAAAGATTATGGCACGGGAGCCATTATGGCGGTACCCGCAGACGATGAACGAGACAGACGATTTGCAGAAAAATTTGACATTGAAATAATCGAGATCATTGATAAAAGCATGCATCCCGGTGCAAGCATTGAGGATAAGAAGGGCAAAATGATTAATTCGGATTTCATGAACGGAATGGAGGTGTTGGATGCCATTGAAGCCATTTTACAAAAAACGGAAGAAATGGGAATTGGCAAAAGGCAAGTCAATTTCAGGTTGCGGGATGCCATTTACAGTCGCCAACGCTATTGGGGCGAGCCATTCCCAATCGTTTATGATGAGAGCGGAATTGCCCACGCTTTGCCAATTGAAGAGTTGCCTTTGGAATTGCCCAAATCAGAAGATTTCAAACCAGCTTCTGGAAATGAATCACCCCTTGCCAGAGTGAAAGACTGGGTGAACCTGCCTAATGGGTGGAAACGTGAGACGGATACCATGCCTGGCTTTGCAGGCTCCTCTTGGTACTTTTTGCGGTACATGGATGCTGATAACGATCAGGAATTTGCCAGCCAAGAAGCTTTGAACTATTGGCAGGATGTGGATTTGTACGTGGGAGGAACGGAGCATGCGGTTGGGCATTTGATGTACAGCCGTTTTTGGCATAAGTTCCTGTATGACAAGGGTTTAGTGCCGAAAAAAGAACCATATAAAAAGTTACTGAACCAGGGGATGATTCAGGGCGTGATTGAATCTATGTACCTGCTGAAAAAGAAAATCAATGGGGATAGCAAGTTTGTTTGTGCCAAATTGGCCAAACAAATGGGCATTACCGATTATGTGCAAATTCCTGTCTTGATAGATTATGTTGTTAATTATGGTTCACCAGAATCTTACCTGAACACCGCTGCTGTCAAGAAATTCATGGAATGGCGGCCCGAATATGCAGATGCTATTTTTGAATGTTCTAAAGGGACTTTCCATAAAGGTGTTTTCACGCCAAAAGGCGATGCTACTGAGAGTCACTTGTTTACTTTTTCGGAAGTTGGCAAAATGTCGAAAAGCAAATTCAATGTCATCAATCCAGATGATGTGGTAGAACAGTATGGCGCTGACACCTTCCGCATGTACGAAATGTTTCTTGGCCCAATCGAACAGGCAAAACCTTGGGATACAAAAGGCATCGATGGGGTGTCAAAATTTCTCCGCAAATTGTGGAGTATGTTTTTTGATGCCAATGGCCATTTTACGGTAAGTGATGAAACGCCCACAAAAGGGGAGATGAAGACCTTGCACACCTGCATCAAAAAAATCAAAGAGGACATTGAGCGGTTCTCCTTTAATACCTGTGTGAGTGGATTTATGATTTGTGTAAACGAGTTGCGTAGTCAAAACTGTAACAAGCGAGCCGTCCTCGAACCTTTGGTCAAACTCATCGCACCCTTTGCGCCACATCTTGCTGAAGATTTGTGGCACAGCTTAGGGCATGATTCAACAGTGTGTCTTGCTGATTTTCCAGTATTAGATGAGTCCTTTTTGGTGGAAGACTCTATTCCATATCCAATCAGCATCAATGGTACAAAAAGGGACTTGATCGAGTTTCCAGCCAATGCCACCAAAGATGAGTTGAAAAAAATGGCGCTGGAATTGGAATCCGTTCAGAAGTGGATTGATGGAAAGACGATTCGGAAGGTTATTGTTGTCCCAAAACGGATAATAAATATTGTGGTGGTGTGATGGTTGGTTGTCCCTTTCCGACAGGGTGGGAATTGAATTCCCACCCTGTCGGAAAGGGACGGTTGCAAAAGAGGTGACACCTTTCCGAAAGGTGTCACCTCTTAATAGCATAATAAAAGCAGTTTATTCAATTGTAATTTTGACCACTGTTTCATTTCCTTGGTCATCGTATTCCACCACCATACCGATATTGTAGGTGGCTTCGATTGCCCCGAAAACTTCTTTTTCCTCGTCAGGTTCTCCGTAAGCAGCTTTCACTTCTGTCATGGTGCTGCCAATGCCGATGCCATTGTCTGTTTTCCCTTCATAAGGAGCCTCGATGTCTAAATGGGTAACGGCTTTGGTCAGGTCAAGTGTTTCAGAGTCGTTTTGTTCCAGGTAAAATGTCATTCCTTCCGAAATATAGACCAGGAAGTGGGAAAAAGAGCCTCCGACGCCAAACCAGGAATCAGCAGTTTGGCCAAAAGCATCGAACACCTCTTGTCCAGTTGCGCCAATTTTGATTTCAGTGATTCCTTGACCAGGAATAATTTTGCTGGTTTCAGATGGAGTAGCTTCATCGTCGTCACCACAACTGGTGAAAATACTCATGGAGAAAACCAGCAAGAGCAGTAATGAGAATTTGAAAAATGTGTTTAACATACTTGATTTGTTTTTAGAAGTTATAAGACTTGTTCGCAAAGTAGCTACGGCTATGCACTCAAAAAAATAGACCGCCAGACTAAAAAAACCTAATTCTCATATCCTAAAATCTTATTTACGAACAAGTTTATAAAAAAATGAGAATGGAAATTTTTACTTTGGCTAAAAATTTGCCATACGTTTGTTATTGATTATCAGGAATAAACACGCAAATGCAGGATTGTTTAGAAACAAGGCTGAAAAACGTGCAGATTGAATTTTGAATGTATGTTCCCAGCTTTCAATTTGTTTTGTCTGTATTCTGCTAATCGTATTCTGACAAAAAACCTAACTTGCACATCTATTTGTTGAACCTAAATCTCCCATGAATGAAAGTGTTCATTTACCGCATTACAATTATCCTTTCGATTGGTGTTTTACCAATAATCCATCTTTCTTCCCAAACCATTTCTCCAAATTCTCCCCGCTGTGCTTTTGATGAAATTAACGATGCACAACGCCAGACCGACCCCTCTTTTGAGGAAGAATGGCGTGGATTTTTGGATGAAACGATTCCAAATTTAGCTGCTCAGGAAAGAAATGCGGTAGAGCCTTTGATGACCATTTCTGTGGTAGTCCACATTATCCATGATGGTGAACCGATTGGTCAAGATGCCAACCTTTCAACTGAACGCATAGAGGCTCAGATTGCTGTCTTGAATGAAGATTTTTGTTCGTTAAATGAAAAATATTATGAAACCCCAGCGCAATGGTTTGGCCTTGCCGGGACACCAAATATTCAATTCCTACTGGCGACAACCGATCCTGACGGAAATGCCACCAATGGAATTACGCGCCATAATATAGCGGTGACGGGAACATCGTGGAGCAACAACAATATCAATTCTGAGATAAAACCCATGACCAATTGGGATCCAAATAAATACATGAATATTTATGTGGTCTCAATTCCTGGCACCACCGCATCGGGTGGGGTAGTCGGCTACTCAAATTACCCCATTCCATCGCAAATAGGGGCAGACCGTGACGGGCCAGTCGTTGATTTCAATTGGTTTGGTGCTCTTGGATTTGGCGCTTCAGGGTGGCGGCCTATCAGTCATGAAACAGGCCACTATTTGGGATTGCCGCATACTTTCAATGGCAGTTCCTGCAGTGACGATGATGGCATTGCCGATACTCCAAATGTGGATGATGCAACGAGTTCGTATGTGACCATTGATTGCGATGATGGATTTCCGGCAGGTCCTGAATCTTGCAACTCAGAACATCTGTATGTCAATTACATGGATTATGTGGGAGAGAATTGTTACACCTCATTTACGCAAGGACAGGTAAATGTGGTGCGTTCAGTCCTCGATGGCACATCCGCTGGCTTTGGATATGGCAGTCGGGAGGAGCTAATTACACAAGCACCGTTGCAAACTTTTATTCCGGTAAATGATGCGGGGATCACCAGGCTCATTTCACCAACTATTGTTAATTGTACACCAGACTCATTGACACCAGAAGTAACCCTGCGGAATTTTGGGTCTGAAAATCTTACTGAAGTTACTATCAAATATCAAATCAATAATGATCCTGAGATAAGTTATAGTTGGACTGGAGATTTGTTTCCCGGTGAATTGGCCAATGTTGTTTTGCCAAATTTCACACCGCCTGATGGGGTATATATTTTGACTTTTTATACCGAAAATCCGAACGGTGAAAATGATGACAGGTTGGACAACGATGTTTATGCCACAGCCATGTTTACTTATTTTGCATTTGACCTACCCATGGTCGAAACCGCGGAGAATGAAACTGCATTTCCGACCCAATTTGGAACTTTTGATTTCAATGTGGACAATGATGATTTCACCTGGGAAATCACAAATGAGGCCTCTGGATATGGATTTGGCAATGAATCATTTGTGTTCAACAACCGAGCGGGCGAATTGCTCAATAACCCCGGTGGCACTTTGGATGCACTGATCACCCGTCATTTTGATTTTTCTGAAATAACTGGGGCAGCACTCTATTTTGATGTTGCTTATGCACCATTTACAGTGTTACAAAGCGATACTTTGTTGGTGTTGATTTCAACTGATTGTACCCAGAATTTCAACCAAATAGTATATGCAAATGGAGGGGAAACCCTTTCTACGGCACCTGCCACTCAAAACTTGTTCACGCCAACTTCCAGCCAATGGCGTACGGATGGTGTTGATCTGAGTGACTATGATGGAATGGAAGATGTAGCCATTGCTTTTCTGAACTTATCGAATTGGGGCAACCGACTGTTTATTGACAATGTTAGGGTTGGTGTCAATTGCAACTTGCTTGCGGCGGAATGGGATATTGTTCCTGATGGTTGTGGAAACCCCAACGGGATCTGTACCGGAGAAGCATCTGTCGTTGTTCCTATTAGCAACGGCAATTTGAATTACCAGTGGGAGGGATGGCCCGCCAATCACAATGAACCAAGTATTACTGAATTGTGTGCCGGAGAAGTAACTGTTACCATTACCGATTCTTTTGGATGCCAAATTGAAGCTTCCAATGAAATCCCTTCCGCGCCTTCCCCAACCTTACAAGGAAGTGCTACCGAAATTACAACTTATAATGCATCTGATGGAACAGCAACAGTAACTGTCGGTGGGGGCAATGCACCATTCACTTTCACCTGGAGCAACGGAGTGGTAGCGAACAGCAGTTTTCCGATGCACACTATTAATAATTTAACAGAAGGAACTTACTTCGTTGAAGTAGAAGATGTGCTTGGATGCTCAGCAATGATAGAGATAGTAGTGGGATCTGTTTGTTCAGGTTTTTTCATCACCACGTTTGATTGGGATGTTGCATGTTTTGGGGAGTCTAATGGCTCCGCATTGGCCAATACGTTCAATGGCACCGGCCCGTTTGACTTTCTTTGGAGCAACGGCGTTACCACACAATTGAACGAATCGCTGCCGGCAGGTACGCATTTCGTTACTGTTACTGATGTGAACCAATGCCCTGCCTTTGATACGGTAACCATAGCTGAACCAACTGCATTGGAACTCACTACCAGCTCTACCAATGAAACGGGTTTGAATGCGAATAATGGTACAGCAACAGCAAACCCATCTGGTGGCTCTCCAAACTATAATTACGCTTGGAGCAGCGGTGCTACTACCCAAACGGCAGAAAATTTGTCGCCAGGTATTTATGGGGTGACCGTGACTGATTCCAATGGGTGTATTGAAATGGCTTTGGTTTCCATTCAGTCTTTTTCATGTGACGGTTTTGATGCAATGCTTTCCTCCACAGATATGACCTGTTTTGGAATAAATGACGGTACAGCCAATGTTTTTGCAACTGGTGAAACGCAGCCTCTTAACATTATTTGGAGCAATGGCCAGACGTCCACATTTATCCAAAACCTCGCTGCTGGCAATTATTTAGTTACAATAAGCGATGCGGCAGGCTGTTCCTCAGAACTTTCCACAATTATTTCTCAACCTACCCAGTTGGGCCTCGATATTTCATCAACATCCGAAACTTCACCAGGGGCAAATAATGGAACAGCCTCGATCAATGTGTCAGGTGGAACTCCTTTTCCAGGAGGCAATTATGAGTTTGATTGGAGTAATGGCGGCGTGACAGCAGAAATCACAGATCTCGTCCCCGGAAATTATTCGGTGACGGTGACGGATCAAAACGGATGCACCGAAACTGCATCTGTGGAAGTATCAGCGTCCACCTGTCAGTTGAGTATCCAAATGTCAATCATGGATGCAAGTTGTCCTACCGTGGCAGATGGTGTAGCGACTGTTACCGATGTGCCCGGAGCAACAATTCCTCTTGAATACGATTGGTCGAACGGTGATACTGAAATGACCTCCTTGAATTTGCTGCCTGGGAATTATTTTGTAACCGTGACTGATGCCGTAGGATGTACTGTAAGCGGTTGGGTTGTAATTGCTGAAAATGATGTGGTACCACCGACGCTTGTTTTACAAGATACTTTTTTGCTAATAATTGAAAATACACAGGTAACTTTTGATGCAGCAATGGCAGATGTCGGCAGTTTCGACAATTGTAGCATGGTTAATTTGGAAGCATCGCAAACATTGTTTGATTGCAACGATATAGGGAACAACGAAGTAATCGTTTCAGCCACTGATTCAAATGGAAATCAGACATTTGCTGATATTATCGTTTTGGTGAGAGATACATTACTACCAAGTTTGTCTTGCCCTGATAACATTGAGACAAATGATTGTGGAACAATAGATTACGTTACGCCTACGGCAAATGACAATTGCGGTATTGCAAGTGTTTCGTTGATAGAGGGGCTTGAGAGTGGAGCATCGTTTCCTGTTGGTGCGACCCTTGTTACTTGGCAGGCAGTGGATGATGATGGGAATATTTCAGAATGTTCATTTTCTGTAACCATCGATAGCGATCTTTCCATCGATATAGTGGAAATTATTCATGCTGTTGGCAACCAAAACGGCTCAATTAACTGGACTATTTCCGGAGGCAATCCGCCATATCAAAGCAACTGGTTTGAGAGTGGAATTGAATTGATCGGTTTCGATCCATCGGATGTACTTCCTGGAACTTATGAAGTGATCGTTACTGATGAAAATGGTTGTACTTTGGTTTCTGGGCCAATAGTCGTAGATAATTTGAACAGCAGTTTTTCCAATGAATTGGACAAGCAAATCAACTTATTTCCAAACCCTACATCTGGAAATGTAATACTTGAGTTTTCTTCTTCTTTAATTGGCCAATGTGAAATGATCGTTATTGATGTGGCCGGAAATACACGCTATAAAAGAACAATTCCATCTCTACATCAAACAGAAATATTGGATCTCAACCATTTGAATGCAGGGATTTATTGGTTGAAAATAGTAATGGATGAAGGACTGGTTTGGAAAAAAATAATTGTCATATAAAACGCCTTCTTTTTGAACCTGTCTCTAAAAATAAAAATACAATCATGACTAAAAAAATATTGCTTTTTATCTTCGGTTTTTCATTTATTTTATCTTGCAAAAACGAACCTTCGACTCCTGAAAATACCCAACCAGTGATACCTGTCGAAAGCAACCAATTGACTGGAGGCTTGAAGGACCTCAAATCACAAGCTTTAGATGAAAGCGATATGTTTGGGAGAGTGAACCAGTCGTTAGGTGTGTTGCAAAAAGAGTTTCAAGTGTCGAGCCAAACCAATTCTGACATGGGTAAAATGACTGTCTTTGTTGATGAAAAATTTACCGTTCTGATGAGGAATGAAAAAGACGGGAAGGTGTTCGATACCAAAGTCAACCTGAAAAACCTGAATCCAGAAAACGGTAGTTTCCGCCTTATCCCCAATGTTGAACTTAACGACCTGCCTGGTTTCGCTATTTCAGTGATAGAAGGAAAAGAAGGGGTTGAAAGATCAAAAGATGGTGAAATAATAGCCAAGAATGAGCGGGAGTTGCAAATATTCATGGCTACCCGGCAAAATATAGAAACGGTAGTACCTGCCTTTGTGCAGGCACTCAATGTGGTGCACGGGAAGAATTGAAATCTTTTCAGGGCTAAATTTCGAGAGAAGAGGTTTCAAAAAATAACTCTGCAGTTTACCAAAAAGCAAATCTGGACATGCACTTAATGGGATATTACCTAAAATCATCTTATTTCCAACTCTTTCTTGCCTTTTATTTGAGCACCATACCAATAGAAAAGACATCGGCTCAACCCGTGAAATTGGACCTCAAGGAACAGGGACCTCAAGGCCGAGTATTTGCCTATTGGGGCTGGAACAGGGGCTATTATACCAAATCAGATATTCATTTTTCGGGAGAGGGCTATGACTTCACTTTGGAAGATGTGGTGGCAAAAGACCGTCAATCTGAGTTTTCGTTCCGAACTTATTTCCACCCAGCAAAAATCACTATCCCACAAGTGAATTATGGTATCGGTTATTATTTCCGTGACCATTATATTGTTACCCTTGGCTTGGATCACATGAAATATGTGGTGCAACGGCCACAGGAAGTAACCATTTCCGGGAAGATATTCGGTGGAGGCTTACCCTATCAAGGTGACTATGACGGAGAGCATATTACCATCCAAGACGATTTATTGAAATTTGAACATACCAACGGGCTGAACTATTTGTCCGTTGGCATTTTGCGTACTGATAATTTATTCAAAAAGTTATTGTCATTGGAAAATAAAATGGAACTAAACTTGGCGGAAGGGTTTAGCGCTGGCGTGTTGATCCCCAAATCCAATGTTACCTTATTGTCCAAAGAGCGCAACGATCAATTCCACCTTTCAGGTTTTGGCCTCTCAGCGAGCATCGGACTTCAGGTTCTTATATTAAAACATTTTTTCCTCCGTGGAGAATTAAAAGCAGGATATATCAACTTGCCTTCTATCACAACTTCTGCTGACAGTGCAGACCGGGCTGATCAGCATTTCTTTTTCCTGCAACCAACCGGACAATTTGGGTGGGCATTTTTTCTGCATAATAAAATGAGGTAATGGAGTTAGGGGATGCTTTTTGACAGGTGTTGTGCCTCGTCGGAAGTGCTTAAATATTACGTTTTGGCAAAAATAAAAATGTGCAAGCAGGTGTGCAAAAATAAATTTGACGAAGTTGATTTTTATACATTATTTTGCCGCTTAATATTTCAAAGTTAAAAGCTGTTTTAAATCCACGACTACTTTAAATACCCATCTCTTTTGGCGTGAGCTTCGTCTATTTTTTCTATAATAGCTTTGGTTGTTTCCCAAAACCTGCCTGCCGGCAGGCAGGAAATAAACTTCGCCAACCCAATTCATGGACTTTTCATATTGTCATGAGCATTTAATCAGTGGCTAACTTTACATTTCATTATTTCATTATTTCATTAACTCTTAACTTAAAATCATGAAATCAAACCAAAAAAAAATGTACCAATTTTGCATTGTCACGGTTCTCTCATTTTGTTCACTTTCTTCATTTTCCCAGGAAAAAGTTTGGGAGGTTGACCTAAAAGATGCCTTGTACGAAGTCGGTTGGATCAAGCAAGCGAACGACGGACTGATTATCGCTGCCGGTGCAAAAGGCTTGCTGGCAATGAACAACAACACGGGCGACATCGTATGGCATAACCAAGAATTGAAAGGTATCAACAAAAATTCCTTTCTCAATGTAGATGGCCTGCCATTATTTTACGTGGATTATGTGCCGATGGTCGGTAAAACACGTGGGATCCTCATCAATTCAAGTAACGGCGATATTGTTTTTGATACCAAAGATGAAGGTTATAAAGTCAAGTACTATACATTGTTGCCTCAACAAGAATGCATTTTATTTGAGTTGTTGAAAGGCAGCGAACGGAGCTTGATGAAATTCAGTCTCAAGACTTGGGAAACGGAATGGCAGGCCAGCCTCGGAACGCCAAAAGGATTGGTTGGTAAAGTAACCGATCAGGTTTCTGCTGCAAGTTTCATCGAACATGGCCCTATGTTCAGCAAAGGCAACCACCTTGTATTTGGAATGAAATCCCAAATATATGGTCTCGATTTCAAAACGGGTAAAACCGCCTGGGAATCGAAAACTGAAAAGAAAATCAAAGCATTGGTCTATTCTGACCTGAACAATAGTTTGTATATCGGAATCAAAAAGAGTAAAAAATTGACTGTCCTTGACCCTGAATCTGGGAATGATATCACCCCTGGGAAATTGAAACTTAAGGGAACATTGATCGATATTCGCCCAGATGGTGCGGGGCGTTTGGTTTTGGTGGAGACCGAAGGGTTCAACCTGATTGAGCCAAAATCTAATGACCTGGTTTGGAAAAAAAGTTACAAAATCCCATTCTTGGATGAAGTCATTCCACATGGCAAGAATTATATCGCTGTGGGTAAAGATGAAAAAGACGGCTCAATCTCTCTGGTCGATGGATCTGGTAAAAAAGTATGGGAAAGCAAAGTAAAAGGCTTTGCTTATTATTGTACACCCACAGCAAAAGGAGTCTTGTATGTTTCCACTGAACGGGCCAATATTTTGAATTTTGACAGTGGTAAGGACGTATGGGAAAAGGATGTCAAATTCAAAGCCGTGCCAGCAGTTACTTATGACGGCGAGGAAGATAAAGTTGTGTTGTTTGAAAACAAAAAAGGATACAAATTCAGCATGAAAACTGGGAAAGTTGAATTTTTTGCTGAGGATATTGAACTTCAAAATGTAAACAAAAAAACTCCCCTGGTGGCAGAAACGGTTGCTGATGGTTACTTTATCCACACTGCACAACATACTTCTCTTTTAGGCCGCAATGGCAAAGTGGTCTATTCAAAATATTTTGAACCAATAACAACCATTGGTGGCTTGATGGGCGCAGCGCAGGTCGGAATGAAAATGGCTGGCGTGGATGTGGACATTCAAGGAGCCATGGAAAACATGGATCAACTTTCATCGATTACCAGCGGTGCATATAGAAGTTCCAGCGATCAGACGGATGGCACATCCGATGAGTCGGTCGTTGCTGGAATGTATGTTGGAGGAGCGGGTGGCATGTCTCCTGTTTTTGAAGTAACCAAGAAGAGGCATTCCAATTCTAAAAATGCCAAAGACCATTTATTTGTTACTGGAAAAGAGACAGAAGCAGGGAGTGCTAATATTTTTATGCTAAATAAAAATACTGGAAAGGTGGACAAGTCAATCAAACTGGTTGATAAAACGCCAAATTATTTTATTGACGAAATCGACAGCCGTGTTTTTCTGAACGAGAAAAACCATTTGATTTCCTGTTATAAAATGTGAATCGGTCTTTAAAAAAGTACACTTTCTTAATTTTTCCGAATGCCCCGACCGGATCGGCTAAGCGCCGGTCCGATAGGGAAGTCCCACGCCATTTTTTAATTGAGTCAGAAATTGATTAAATTTAGAATGTATACGGTAGAGAAAAAAGCCGCTTGTAAAAATGCAAGCGGCTTTTTATTTTGAATAAATGGGGAGTTTATTTGAAGGTTATTTCTGTTAATCAATCCACCAAACTCTCTTCTATCTCAATTTCACTTTTGTAACCTACCAACTGGAGAAATTTATCTTTGATACCGTCCACGAATAAATAAACTACAGGGATGACTACCAGGGTCAATATCATGGAGCTTAAAAGCCCTCCGATGAGCGCCCAGGCAAGGCCGTTCTTCCATTCTGCGGCTGCACCTTGGGCCAGTGCAATCGGCAGGAAGCCAATGGCCATGGAGAGCGTGGTCATCAATATGGGACGCAATCGTGTCCGGCCAGCTTCAACCAAAGCTTGTTGGGTGCTCATTCCTTCTAATTTAGCTTGATTGGCGAAATCAACCAACAATATGGCATTTTTTGCGACCAGTCCAACCAACATAATTATCCCGACGATGGAGAAAATATCCAAAAGGCTCATGCTGAGGGCAAGTGCGAGCAAGGCCCCAACTATCGCTACGGGAATTGAAAATATGACCACTATCGGGTACATCCAACTATTGTACAAAGCCACCAGAATGAGATACACTAAAATAATACTTGCAAGAAATGCAAGCCCCAAACTTCCAAACCCTTCTTCTTGTTGTCGGATGTCGCCATCATAAGTCACTAAGACACCATTGGGTGGGGGCATTTTTACTTCAAAGAGGTCTTTGATATCAAAACCAACTTCACCGCTTGGCCGGCCAAGTACTTTCGAGTTTATAGTGACCGATGGGAGGCGGTTCTTTCTTTCCAATTGATTGGGGCCAGTGGATTGTTCAATATTTGCAAATTGGTTGAGGCGAATCAATTGGCCTTTGTTGTTGAGGATGGTCAGGTTTGCAATGTCATCTACATTATTCCGATTGAAATCATCCATCTTGATCTGGATGTCGTAGTCTTTGTTTTCCGTTCTGAATTGAGCATCATTGTTTCCATTGAAAGCCGTTTGCATGGTTCCCCCAACCATGTCCATGCGGATGCCGAGGTTGGCCATTTTTTCCCGATCTACTGATACTTTTATTTCTGGTGTACCTTCCTCGATGGATAGTTTGGCTTCTAATGTTCCTGGGATTTTTTTAATGTCGGTCAATGCTTTATTGGCATATTCCATAACCTGATCCTTGTCTGGGCCACTGATAAAAATAATAATTGGATCTTGGTCAGCTCCTCCAAAAAAGCTGACAGGAGCAGAAGTTACTTTTACGCCCGGAAGTAATTGTTCCAACTCATCCCTGACCTTCTGGGCATAATGATCTGTTATCATATCCCGCTGATCCTTCGGTACTAGTTTGACGGTCATTTCACTCATATACTCCGTTTCACGGCTTGATATCATACCACTCGACAAACCGACGGTCGTAAATACCCCAACTATTTCTGGTTGCTGCGAAAGGTAAGCTTCTGCATCAAGTGATGCGAGGTTCGATTCTTTTAAGGTTGCATTTTTAGGCAGTTCATATTTCAGGATAAAGTCGCCACGATCACCTTGTGTAATAAAAGAACTTCCGATATATCCATTTGTAATCAGGCCAAATGATGAAAAGAAAATAATGGCTGTAAGCACAAATACAAGAATCGCATTCCCATAGAAATGAAAATGCAATTTCTTTTTAACTCCTGTTTCAGTCTCCAGTATTTTTAGTTTAGCGATGTAAGAGGCCCTGTAATTGATTTTTATCGGTTTCAATATTCGTTCGATCAGGCGAGCATACCAATTGTTCAACCGGTTCAACAATCTTTCAAATCCATTAAATAAAAACCCAAATATTGATTTTTCCTTAAATTTTTCCAATCGGGAAAACCGGCTTGCCAACATCGGGGTCAGTGTAAAAGAAACAATTAAAGACATCAGCGTAGAAAAGGTGACCACCAGCGCAAACTGTCCCATAATTTTACCAACCGTTCCTTCTGCAAGCGCGATCGGAACAAACACAACCACATCGACTAGGGTGATGGAAATGGCCGTGAAAGCAATTTCATTCCTTCCTTTTAATGCAGCTTTCCAGCGGGATTCACCTTTCTCGAGATAGCGGTAAATGTTTTCTAGCACCACGATGCTGTCATCGACCAAAATCCCCACGACCAATGACATGGCGAGCAGTGTCATCATATTCAAGGTGAAGTCAAACGCATACATCATCACCAATGTGGCTACGAGGGAAGTAGGAATAGCCAGCATGACTATGATCGCATTCCGGAAGGAATGGAGGAAAAATAACATGACAATCGCCACCAAAATGATCGCAAGTATCAAGTCATGAATCACTGCATCGACTGCTTCTAAGGTGAAGTCTGTTTGGTTGTTGGCGACTGCGACTTCGAGGTCGATGTCGCTAAACTGGTTTTTTAGGCCCGCTAGTTTTCCTATTACCCCATCTGCCACCGCTACTGCATTTGCATCGGTAGATTTCAATATCTGAATGCCGATACCGCTGCGCCCATTGGTTCGACTGAGCGTGGCCCTGTCTTTTTTGCCATCAACTACGTCAGCGATTTCATTCAACTTGATTGGGGCGCCGGACCTTGGATCGTTGGCGATGGTAAGATGGTTCAATTCTTCTAATTGGCTGAATTTTCCTGCTAATCGAATGACGACCAATTCATCCTCACTTTCAATTTTTCCAGTAGGAAAATCAAGGTTGGCAGAATTGACTGCCTGTACTACCTGTAAAATTGTCAGCTCTCGCGATTCAAGTTTTTGTCGGTTAACATTAACCTTTATTTCCCGCTCTTGTCCGCCAATAATCCTGACATCCCCAACCCCCTGCACACTTGAAATGGTCGGCTTTATTTGGTCAATAACAATATCGTAAAATGCTGTGGATGAGGCACTTGATGTGATGCCAAGGCTGATGATGGGGAATTCGTCAGAAGCAAATTTGGTCAATGATGGTGGGTCTGCGCCTTCTGGTAGCAGCCGCAATCTTGTGTTTATGTTGCGCTGGGCGTCTTGCAAAGCGAGGTCAATGTCGGTTCCGTCTTTTAACTCAATGAAAACAAAAGATAGACTCTCGATGGAATTGCTCCGAATGGAAATTACATTTTCCATATTGGAAACAGATTCTTCAATCACCCTCGTCACCGAGTTTTCCACTTCCGATGGACTGGCCCCTGGGTAGGTCGTGTTGACGATCACGAAAGGCATGCTGAATTTGGGGATCATCTCATACCCCAAATTGGTATAACTGAAAATTCCTGCCAGAGTCAGCACTGTAAACACGACTATAATCAGGGAGGGACGCCTTATTGATAATTCTGTTATGGACATTTAATGGTCTATGGTCTATTGGTATTTGGTTCGTGGTTTTTGGTTGTGTTCGGATACATTGCTTTTTGACTTCTTCTTATGTGTCTCTTTTGTGCCTTATGTGGTTCAAAAAATATGGATGCCCATCAATTGCTTGCCACCGAAACCTCCATGCCGTCTTCGAGATTGATCTGTCCAGAAACAACAATTGTGTCTCCTGCTTTAAGGCCACTTTTAACTTGTATTTTGTTGCCAAAAACCAATCCCGTCTTGATGCTGCGCAAAAGTGCTTTACCATCTTCTACCAAATAAACTTTTGCGTTTCGCAAGTTGCCGACTACGCTTTCACGGGAAATGGCCAATACTTCCATGCTGTTGCCCCCATCAAAAAAGGCGGTAGCGGTCATGCCCGATTTAAGTTTACCATTACGGTTGGGTATTTCAATTTCGACTAAATACCGTTTTCCAATACCAGCGTTCACATCTATAAAAGTAACTTTGCCGGTCATTTTTTGGTCTGGCAGGATATCAGCAACAAGGGTCGTAGTTTGACCTTTCAGGACAGTTATTATTTGCTCTTCTGATAAATGAACCTGCAATTTCAAACGGTCAATATTTGTGATATTAGCGATTTGCATGGAAGGTGCAACCAGCGACCCCTTTTCAACCATTTTGTGAGAGATTACACCTGAGATGGGTGCATGTACAAAGGTCATGGAAATCTGCTTATCGATTGACTCCGCCTTTGTGTTCAAATTATCGATTGCCAGTTTAGCATCGTCCAGTTGTTGTTGGGTAATGCCGCCATCGCCGAGGAGTTTATTGAGCCGATTGAAATCTGATTCTGCTTTTTTTAAATTGGTCTTGGTGGTTTTCAATTGTATTTGCAAGAGGTCATTATCTATAGCAAGTAGGGTAGTGCCCTCTTTCACATAACTTCCATTATCAAAATTCAATTTGACAATCTTACCTGCGGCCTCGCTCATGACCGTTACTTGTTTGTAAGGTGCAAAATCCCCAACGACCTCGTATCTCCCTTCCCAAATAGCTGTGTCCACCTTTGTTGTAATGACAGGCATGACCATATCTTTTTGCTGGGTAAGTTGTGCGTCTTCTTCAATTTTAGCCTTGTTTTTTTCCAGTTGTTTATAACCCAAATAGCTTAACCCACCGACAAATGCTATCCAAATTATTATTTTAATCAGTTTTTTCATTCTGAAAATGATTAGGTTTTTTTTTGATGAAATTGAGGTTGTTAAATTAGAACCAAGAACCAAGAACCAGCAATTTATTCCTCGGCTAGACCCACCAATTTTCCATTGGCGTGCAAAAGGTCAATTTCAGCTAATTTGATTTTAGCCAATGTAGAAAAATAATTAGTCTGTGCTTCCCGCATTGAGGTTTCAGCAGAAAGCAATTCGGTAATTGGGGCCAATCCTTCCTTGTATCGCTTTTGGGAAATGCGGTAAACTTCTTCGGCTACTTGCCTGGTATCTTTCACCGTGGCTAAGTTGTTTTGGTTGACTTGCAGGGAAGTCACTGCATTTTGATGCTGTAATTGATAGGCAAGTTTCGTCGATTTTATGTCGAAATTGGTTTTTAGGGAATTCAATTGGACTGTTTGGATTTTACTATCCTTAAACATCCCATCAAAAATAGGTATGTTGAAATACAGTCCTATTTGGGAAAAATCTGTCCACCTGTTCCCTTCGCTGAATTTATTTAATTCATCTGCCTGCCATTCATAAGTGTAATTGGCAAATAAACTTACCGTTGGGAAATACCCAGATTTCCACCTCCTCCTGTCCAGATCATAAAGTTGTCTTTGCACATTCATCAAGCCGATCATTGGGCGTTGGTCATAAATTGGAACAGCAAGAATGGGGTTTACCTCAGCTATAGGTGTTTCTGAAATAGTGTCTGTCAACAGAATTTCCGTGTCAAGAGGCATCTGCATCGCAAATTTCAAAGATCGTACTGATTGTTGAGTCAATAGGTCAATATTGGTAATTTGGGTCTGCAGGTTTGACTTTTGAACCCGCAAGCGATCGTAGTCAATCTTTTTAGCAAACCCGTTTTCGTATTGTTTTTTAGTAACGGTGAGCAATCCATCTATTTGTTCAAGGTTGGCTTGTAAAATGTTTTTTTCTGTTTCGGTCAATAAAATAAGGTAGTAAAGTTTGGCGGTTTGATGAACTACATCTTCTTTGCTTAATTCTAAATTTATGGTATAAAAATCTTCCAGTTTCTTGGTAGCCTCTAGAGCGATTAACCATTGCTTATTGAAGATCATCTGGTCAAGCCCGATACCTGCATTTGCATTCCAATTGGTACCAAACTGCAATTGAGCAACGTCTCCAGGCTGCCCGCCAATAAATTCTGCTGGAATAAGACTGGTGCGAAGTGAAAGGTTGTTGAGAATAGTAGCATTGGCGCTTATCTGTGGAAGACCTGTGCTAATGGCTCCCCTCAGAGTCTGTTTGCCGATCTGTACATCGATTTTCGCTTTTTGAATAGTTGAGTGGTTTTCTAGCGTATATTGTAGGGCAGATTTCAAGTCGAGAGACACCTGAGCATTGCCTGTGTTACATGAGAGGATAAGAAAGGCAAAAATAAGAATACGCAGAAAGGCATTTTTTTCCATGAAAGCCGAACTTGATTTTGAATTGGCATGAAAGATTATTGCCAGTTTCGTTTTGGCTGATAACATGCAAACATAGGATACTTTTTATTTTCTAATTCCCTGCCGGACATATTTTAAATTTATCGAATGTTTCCGATCGGACCGCTGCCAAGGCGATCCGATTGAGTAATGCCAACCTATTGGTCTCAATTGAAACAGAGGGAATTATTTAAACTCAATTTTTTAGTCGTATTTTTCCTTTCCCTTTGGAGGTTCCCACAACTCAATTTTCCTCCCCTCTGGGTCAACAATCCATCCAAATTTACCAAATTCAGATTCTTCGGTGTCCTTCAAAACCTCCACCCCTTCCTCTTTCAGGGTTATCAATAATCCTTCTAAATCTTCAACTTGGTAATTTATCATGTAATCGTGATCGCTTGGTTGAAAGTAGGGAGTATCACTTTTGAATGGACTCCAGGCCGTGTAGGTCTCCTCTGAAGGCTTGTCGTGCCTGCGCCAGGGAAAGATGGCTCCCCAAGATTCGGTCGGAATACCGAGGTGTTTACCGTACCAGTTTTTGATTTTTTCTTGGTCTTTGCATTTGAAGAAAATGCCACCGATGCCGATTACTCTTTTCATGATTCTTGTTTGTTTAAGTTTGAAGTGTTAAGTAGTCGGACACATTTTTCTTAACATTTTTGGCGGCTTCTTTTCAGCGATGACTGTGTTAAAAAAAGGAACCGTAGCTACGGCTATGCTTAATTTTTTTGTCTTGTCCTCACTAAAAATAAACTCGCCAAAATATCAACATAAATATGTCCGACTACTTACCAGGTTCAATTTTGCGTTTTACTTTTCAAAAAGTATGAACTCAATAATGAAATGACCAGCCCAACGGGGAAAATCTCCAGGAGCGATACGCCTGCCATTATTAGTGGATTCTTGTAATATTCAGCAGACTCTTTATACTGGATTTCGGCTTGATCGATTTCTTCCGGTGTTGCTCCTGATTCAGCCATTTTAGTTAAAGTGTATTCCGTGTACTGTTCCATGAATTGGCCTGCTGATTCTGAAGTATGGAAATAAACCATCCATCCGACCACATAAAAAGCAGAAGCCACCAAGGTTATCAACAAACCAATTTTTAATGCTTGGCCAAATGAAATGACCCCGGAAAGGTGTTGATCCCGATATGATTTGGTGCCAAAAAATATCATTGATAGGGAAACGATCATGGAGATATAACCCAGTGTTTCCCCTAATCCAAAATCAGGTTTCCCGTCTGCTCCCATAATAAATGACTGCGAAGAAAGCATTAGGACGACCACGATAATGCCCCCAATTGTACCGTAGGTTAGGACGTGTTTTGTCATGATTAATTGTTTATTGAAGTGATAGGTGATCTTATTTTCAAACAAAGAACACTTACCTGGCTTCGTTAATTGATATTGCAAAACAAAGGGATGATCGGTGAAAAGTAATCACCAAAAAGTACCAATCGGAAGGATTGGATGAAATTCACCCAAAAGTACTAATGTGGTAAACTATTGAAAATCAATCAGATAGGTTGACCTCTAAGAATAGCCCAATTTCCTTGGCTTTTTGAACGGCCTGCGTTCTTCTTTTCACGTCCAGTTTAGCGAAGATATTGGAAGAGTGGGTTTTAACAGTATTGGTGGAAAGAAAAAGTGAATCAGCTATTTCTCTATTGGAATGCCCTTTGGCGATCAATGTCAACACTTCGTGTTCTCGTCGGCTGAGGCCATATTGATTAAGTTTTTTGGATAGTTCGCTCTCCGAAATACTTTTGTTGTTTTTGGAATACTTTTTTTCGAAAGCTGATTTCTTGTCCCTGGTAATTTTATAACCAACCCAAATGCCTAAAATGGTAAAAAACAATGCAATAGCACCTATATAAATTTCAGTGGACAAATCCCTGACCAGAAAACGGTATTCAATGAATTTGAGGATGCCGGTAAGTGCCGCAAGGATGACCCCGTATAGAATGATTGTCTTTTTCACGGAACAAAAATAATGTACAGTAGCGGCAAAAAAAAGGTGGCTGTCCTTTTCAGGACAGCCACTGCGTCATTTACTCTCACTAATTGTATGAAACTTGAAATCGAAATTTTCTATTGTAAGTAAAACACGAATTTTTAAATCATGTTTAGCAAAAATGGTTTTTTCTACTCTATCAATCTCCGTTAATTTTGTTTTTGACTGTTCTGCAACAAAATCAATTAATATCATTCAGTTCAAACAATACAAAGACGCTGCCAGTTTGGGTAAGGTTGGTTTGCCGTAAATTTTTTAGATGGAATGTTTTTCGAGTCCCAGCGGAGGAGACCAACTATCAAAGAAAGGGCAATTGGGAAGTCTTATAATTGGAAAATCCCCTTGATTATCGCAAAAACCCCCTTTTTAGTATTAACGTGACTTTTGGATACTTCGATGGTGCGGATAAAGGTTTGTCCGTTCACTTCGATCCATGCATGGTAGTTGCCAGTAGTAAGGGAAGAGAGATTAAGCAGCAGTTCTTGTTCACCTGCAACAAGGTCAAATTGGTCAATATACCTTGATTGACCACTTGCGCTTTGGATGATGATGGATAAGGAGGCGTTTTCTTTAGAAGAACAAAGAACCCTACCGGTCAGGAACTCTTCTTTGACCAATTCAATTTCACCAATTTGAAGATTATCACGATTCGAATGGGTTCCCATTTACAATTTTTTCAATTACGACGAAGAGAGGTTTAAGTAGTAACATGCAAATAGTCTCATCTGTAGTTTTACGGATCGAGACCAAAAAAGTTGTTTTGATCTTCCCTGAATGTCGCACAAATGTAGTTTAATTGTTGCGTTTTAATAGGTCAATAACCGAATTATTAGGTTGTAGATAATTTGTGCTATGCACCGAATTCGGTAAGACGGGAACGTAGAGAACGTAATGGATAAAAGGGGGCATCAACGATACCCCCTTTTATTTTCAATGTAAATAGATTGTTCTATAATTAGTTTTTAGTCAATACATAGGTATAGTCTCCAACTGTTAGGATCAGGTCAATGGTGTAGTTGCCAGCCTCAGGAATCGGAATATCATCCCCTCCTTCTTCGAGCAGTCCGTTGTTAAATGTATCTCCAAAATTGAAATCCCAGGCGTCATTCGCCCTGAACTTAATGACCCCTGCAGAAAGATCCAAAGTAGCAGTAAGAACACCACGGTCAATATCCCAAATCAAATCGGTATCGGCGTCCCAGCCAGTTGGTGTGGCATCGCCAAGTACGCCCCAATTAGTGCTTATTCCGGTGTGCGTGAAATCATTCAAATTGCATGTAAGAAAATACATGCCGGCGTTGGTGATTGGAATATCAGCACCACCTGGGTCAAGCGTGCCATCAAGTGCATCATCCCCCCAGTTTACGTCCCAAGACCAACCTTTGGTGAATTTGTATTGCGCACCGTCTTCTCCGATATAGATATAACCAGAATATATCTCATCGTTTTTCCGAGAGAAAATAACGTTCTCACGGCTGGATGGGTCCCAGCCTTGGTAGCTGCCAGGCACTGAAAGCGAATCGTATTTTACCAAGACAGGAAAAGGAACTACATCCAAAGTGACGGGATTCGAGCACAAAGTTTCGACCTCTGAGCTAACAGAGGCACAAATCCTGAACTCCAATGCAGTTGCGTTCGTGGTATCGGTAATGCCAAGGGCCGCAATCATGACTGTATTGACTTTTCCTATGGTCAGGTCAATAATTTCCAACTCTGATGTAGAGCCAAGATTGATAGGATTTGCAAACCCGGTTCCCATTTTGGCCATTTCTAACTTATACATCGTGGCAGACTGAAACCCAAAATCAGCAGCAGTCCAAGTAAAAATATCCATCGGTTCGTCAGTCATGGACGCATCGAAAAGATAGGAATTACCTGAAGAGGGAGAGGTGATTGCGGGAGCTCCGATTAAGCTCAATGTGACATTGGCGTCATCATCGCTGCAAGCGGTGCCGAATAAGGAACTGAGGCAGATTATGAATAATATTTGTTTGAACATTTTTTCTATTTTAAAACGACCAGCAAGTTATCAACTTGTTAATCAGTTTGTTAGATTGGCGTTTTCGTTTTAATACCCTGGGTTCTGCACCAAATTTGGATTGGCCCCTATATCGGAAGCAGGGATAGGATAAACATCCAGATGAGCAGGCGTGGATGTTCCTTCTGGCACACCTCCTTTCCACGGCCACAAATAATCAGTTTGGCTAAATTTCCCGAACCTGACCAGGTCTGTTCTACGGGTACATTCCCAGTACAACTCCCTTGCCCGTTCATCCAATATGAAATCTAAGGTAAGTTCGCTTGGCGTTATCCTACCTGCTGGGCTCTGATAGGCTCTCTCCCTCACTAGGTTCACATATTCAAGTGCTGAGCCTATATTGCCTCCGCCTCCCCGCAGTGCCGCTTCAGCATACATCAAATACGCATCTGCAAGGCGGAACACGAGGAAATCAGTATCAGCATGAGAAAGATCGGAACCGATACTTCCCGAACGGGTGACATTCTTGAATTTATTGATTGCATAGCCATCGGTAAATTCTGCAATATCGGTAATTTCAAGATTTTGGCCATCGGTGTGGAACATAGCTCTACTATCAAATACTGAACTTGTCTGTTCGATGGAATAAGTATGGTCTGGTTTGTCCAAAAATAACTTAATAGTGTAACTGCCATTTGATGGAATGATGATGTTGTCACCACCATAATCCAAAATTACATCAGCACCAGTATCCCCCAGGTCAATCACCCAATCATCGTTGGCTCTGAACTTTAGTTCGCCTTCAGAAAGGTCGATGTCGATGGTCCAAGCATTTTCTCCAGGATTGAAAACCATATCCTGATCTGAATTCCAACCGTCGGCTGTAGCTGATCCTATCACTCCCCAATCTGTTTTAATAATGGTATAAGAAGTCGTATTGATATTAACGATCATTTGATAAAAACCTGGATCAGCAATTACAATATTGTTGCCCCCGAAATCAAGCACCCCATCTCCTTCATTGTCCCCAAAAATTTGATCAAGGTTGGGCTGGGGGGTGAAGATGATTTCTGTATTTGTATCTGTCGTCCAGATATAGCCTTCGTAAATATTGTTGTTTTCAGGTGAAGCCATCACAACAACTGTTGCATCATCGGCAGGGTCAAATCCTTGGTAGCTGCCCGGAGCATAAATGATTGGATAGTTTTCATTTCCAGGATTGGGCTGGACGCTATAATTACTGGGAGAAGCATTAGGAAACTTGCTCACCAGTCCACTGGTTGCCCTTGTCCCTCCCCATCCACCATCGACTCCAGATGCTAAAGGATCCATGTTGCCACCGATACCCGCATGAATGATGAAGGTTGTTCCTCCCCAGGTTTTGGTGTACTGGCCATCATAAGTTATTGGGAAAATGATACCCTGGGCAGTATGATTATCGGCAAGGAAAAGGTGCTGATAAACTGGTTCCAAATTATATCCAGCGCTGATTACTTTTTCACAAAATGCAATACAATCGGTATTCCTTTCCTTTCCATTGTAAACTTCCGAATTGAGGTACATTTTTGCCAACAACATCCATAATGCACCTTGGTCGGCCCTGCCGTATTCATTGGATTGTGGCGATAATAATTCGTTTTCTATGGCCAGTAATTCTGATTCTATAAAATTGAATAGGTCATCGGCCTGAATCTGTTCGGGAAAAAATGCTCCAACAGCATCTTCTTCTGTTACAAAAGGTACGTTCCGAAAATGGTCGAGTGCGTGATAATAACTCAACGCCCTGAGGAACCTCGCCTCGGCCCTGAAAATCTGGATTTCCGCCCGAAGGTTGGCATCCACATTTCGGGAATCCAATTTGGAGTCCGTTGTTTCCCTGATAAATTCATTGCACAATGAGATTTGATAAAATATGCGACTGTAAAAAGCGGCTATAAAATTATCACTCGATGTCCAATCCTGATTGTGGAAATCTTGGATTGTTTGGTCATTCCACCCAACCACTGATTCTTCGGTAGGGAATTCCTGATGGTACCACCAGCCCCTGAGATATTGACCAAACCCTTCGTCAATTCCAGAAATGTCCGATTGTCCGGCAGGCCCTTGTTGTCCCGTTAAGGCAAGTCCAGCATATAGCTTCGCCAATACTTGACGGTAGGAGTCAGGATCATCATAAACAACTGCAGAAGTAATTACATCTTCATCAATTGGAATGGTATCCAAGTCGTTAAAACATGCTGAAAAAACAACCGATGTCAAAACTGCAAGGAATAATATAAAATGATATGATCTAAATTTCATGATTCTATTTTTTAATTCTGAGTTCCTAAGTTTCTGATTTTATTGAGCGCCGTACACCGATGGAAAACCATATTAAATAGCTAAACTGCAAAATTCAGAGACTCAAACTCTCAAAAACTCTCAATCTCTAAAAATCAACATTTACTCCAAATACAATAGTCCTTGACCTTGGGTAAATATTGCCGTCCCTGCCACCAAATATTTCTGGATCGAGACCTTTATAGTTAGTTATCAGAATTGGGTTTTGCACGGTCGCAGATACTCGTAAGTTCCCGTCGCCTTTGAATGGTTGTCTAAAAGTATAGCCAGCGGTAATATGATCAATCCGCAGAAATGAACCGTTTTGTACAAAATGGTCACTCAAGAATTGAGGGACTTGGAAATCATTTATATTAATATCGCTATGCTGGTTTTGTAAATATAAAGTCGGGTGATATAATGCCCCGTAATATGCTCCGGCTGAAGATATATTATTGTAAATGTAATTGCCAACGTTGGCCCTGCCTGCAAAAGAAAAGTCAAAATCCTTGTAATAAAAATTTGATGTGAACCCAAACGAATAATCGGGTGCAGGGTTTTCGAGTCGGTATTGGTCTTCGGAATTGACAATACCATCACCATTGCGATCCACATACAAGCCTTCGATAGGTACACCACTTTCATCGTAAACCTGCTCCCAAACGTAGAAAGAACTCGCTGGAAATCCGACACTGTGTATTTGAATAGTGCTGCCAACGCCTCCAAATATGCCTCCCGTCAGAACACCCTGAAATGTTGGATCGTCTGATGCCGTCAGTTTGGTGATTTCATTTTCATTATACGCAACGTTAAACCCTATTTCCCACTCTAAATCCTGTTTTTTTACTGGTATGACATTTACAGAAAATTCAACACCGGTATTTTCTAAATTACCGATGTTGGTCGTGATGAAATTAGTCAAGTTAGTTCCAGCAGGCACAGGTATGTTGTTGAGCAAATCTTTGGTTTCCCGTTTATAAAACTCAACCGAACCATAGATCCGGTCATTCATCAATCCATAATCCAAGCCTATATTATAGGTAGTGGTTTCCTCCCATTTAATATTTGCATCGTAACCTTCTGGCCTCAAGGTATTGACGAATGTATCCCCAAATTGGTATTGTGCATTGTCGAAGCTGGCAAGGTAACGGGGCAGATAGGCATAAAGATCACCAATATCCTGTTGTCCTGTCACGCCATATCCAAGTCGAATTTTTAGCAATGATACAGCACCTACGCCGTCGTCCACTATTTTATAAGCAGCAGCTGCAGCGGGGAAGAGGCCCCATCTTGAATCTGGGGAAAACCTGGAAGTGGCGTCACTCCTCAAAGTGAAAGTCAGCAATAAATTGTCGAACAGGGTAAGGTTCGCTCGTCCAAACAAGGACAAAAGGTAATACTCACCAAGCGACTCACCTTGGGTGATTTCAGAACCAGATATGTTTGAGTTAAAAAAATTGTTCTCAAAATAGAAATGTTGCCAAGAGTACCCGCCCATCACATCAAGTTTGGAATTACCATATTCTTCAACATAGTTCAGGTAAAACTCAAATAATGAATTTTCTTTTGTGTTGTCGTAAGTATTGGCAACCCCTCCACCATTTTGAGCATCAAAGGCGAACGAAGCGGTACCAGGGATATTTATTTTACCCTCACCAAATGATCGGTCGTAACCAAGATTCAAATTTGCTCGGAGTTGTGGCAGAAAGGCAAACCGGTAATCAACAGAGCCGTTAACAATCAAGCGACCTACATTGGCTTCATCTTGTTTGAGGTTGAGCAATGCAAGCGGGTTGGCAGGTGCAAGTGGATTAGGGTCACCGTTTGCTTGTATCCAGGTGAAATATCCACCATTTAAGTCGTTGCCACTCATAATCGGCTGCGTTGGGTCAAATACAGCGGCAGCTCCGATTGCCCCCCTATCAGCAAAATGGTTAAAAGAACTGCTTCCTTTCAGGTTGAAATTTATTTGTAACCGGCTATCCAAGAACGTTGGAGACAAATTCAGGGAAGCCGTTGCCCTTTGGAATCGGTCTGTCTTCAAAACCCCATTTTTATTGGTAATGCCAAACGACAACCGGTAAGGCAAAAAGTCTCCCTCGAAACCAGAAATACTTAAGTTATGATCTGTGCCCACGCCAGTCTCGAAAATTTCACCTTGCCAATCAGTATTTGCATTCCCAAGAATAGTCCTTGCGGAATGTTCTGGTAGAAATTGTTCCTCAATAGTTGTACGGAATTCATCCGTAGTCATCATGTCAACCTTATCTAGGATCTTACTAAATGAAATGTTGCCAGAGTAATTCATCCGGAATCGGTTACTTGCACTTCCTTTTTTAGTCGTTATCAAAATGACTCCGTTCGATGCCCTTGAGCCATAAATGGCTGTTGCGGAAGCATCTTTCAACACGGTAAAGGTCTCGATGTCATTTGGATTGACCACGTTCAAACTATTCCTCCCACCAGAAATCCCTCCATTATCAAGAGGTATTCCATCGATTACGATTAGTGGGTCGTTGGAAGCCGATAACGATGACCCGCCCCTGATTCTGATTACCGCCCCGCCACCAGGATCAGCGCTTGGAGTAACCTGTACACCAGCAATTTTACCAGCTAAAAGTTCTTGGGCAGCTGTGATCGACCCTTTGTTGAAGTCTTTGGCGCCCACAGTTTGGATGGATCCAGTTGCATCTTCCTTTTTGACAGCCCCATATCCAATGACCACAACTTCACTGAGCACTTCCCCAGATGAAAGTTGAATATCGAGGATGTTGGATGTTCCAATGCTCAGTATTTGTGTCGAATAACCAGTGTAGCTAATTTGTAGTTGGTACTGATCAGCTGGCAATTCTAAAGTATAACTGCCGTCAAGGTTTGTCACAGTGCCCGTAGAGGTGCCTTCAATCAGGATATTTGCGCCAATTAATGGATCTCCAGTTTCGGCATCTGTAATTGTTCCGCTGATAGTCCTTTGCCCAAACATGAGCGCGGGTATAAATACAGCAAAAAAGACGAGTGAAAATAAATGTGAAGTTCGTTTCATACAATCGTAAATTTTATTGATACCTCGAAATGTAAGTGGTAAGCATCAACCGTTAGTGATCAGATGGATTTATGGAAGTTGTGATGCTAAAATGCATTCTTATTATTAGAGCCCAAATTTAGTAAAATAGTAGGCGTTTACACGATGAGATTCCTGATGTTTGAGAAACTGTCAAATGTTGTTAACTGTCACTTTATCAATAATATACGAATATGTGTCCACCTATTGTGCATTTAACAGGCCACCAATTTTGGGCAAGAATAAGGGAGTTGAAAAAGTAAATAGAATTACAATGAACCTGATTTTTTTGTTCGGAAAAAATATCTTTTGAAAGAAAACAGTATCTTGACGACTGACTTATTTTTACAGGATGTAATTGTAATTCATGATAGGTATTAATCTGAAATTCAAACTACAACTATACGCTCGCCTTATTCATCAACTGCATAAATGCACGGTTCTACTATTCTTCGCCATTTTCCTAAGTGTTTTTCAAAAAAATGGGTTTTCTCAAAATACGCAGTACAGTATTTTCGAGATCAATGAAAATCTCTCCAGGGGATTGATAAAAGATGTGGTCACTGATAGCCTTGGTTATGTTTGGACTGCTACTGATGAAGGGGTGGTTCGGTTTGATGGCGAGGAAACCACTTTTTTTAAGGATGCAATCAAAGGTGGCTTTGCCAAAGCATTTTGTAAAACCAAAAGTGGAAACCTATTTGTCCTCCACGATTTTGGCTTAACAGAAATCATCAGCCGCCTTGATACAGTTCGTTTTATTCAAATTTTACCAGGTGAATCGGTAGATGTGGATACCGCCCTTCATTATCCAAAGACTATTTACGAAGATAAAAACGGAACTTTTTGGATTGGTGAAAACCAATCCATAGTTCGATACCAGAATGGGAAACTCAAGAAATACCGTTTCAATAACAATATGGCATTTGGTATTATCTCCCGCAGTTTTTCTTTTTCTGAAAATAATAATGGCATCCTGTGGGCCATTTCACACAGTGGACAACTTTTTCACTTTGATGTAGAAAAAAATGAATTTGTAAAACAACCTTTGGCTCAGCGGCTATTTGAAGTTAGCAGTCTCACAAAAATCAAGGGTAACACGTTTTGGGCTGGATCAAGGGATGGGTATTACGAACTTGAACTTTCCATACTGGATGAACCACTTAACTTGAACAGAAAAGGAGGGCCGTCAGGCATATCTTGTACAGCTTTGCTTACGGACAACGAATTGTTTGCAGGCACTTGGAAAGGTGGCGTTTTCTGGGCGGACTTAGAAAAATCACCGCTTGTATTTCATCGTATCAAACCGATGTCATTTAACGACATCACCGGGTTTTCTTTTGACCAGAATAATGGATTATGGGCCTGCGGCCATGAAAATATTGCATTGCTTAAACCAGTGATGTTCGAGATTTTCAAATTTGATACTCAAGTCAATCCTACTATTTCTTCAATTGGCGTAAATCCTGACAGTTCTATTCTGGTAATAACCGACCAGTTGGAAATCAATACACAGGAAATTTATTTTATTGATAAAGATCGAATAAGATGGAAAATGGGACTCCCCCAAAAACCAGTTGGGAACATCCCTATGACTGCATATTTCGACGACCATAGATTGTGGGTCGGTGACTTAGGGGGAGAGTTGTTTTCTTTTGAAAAATACACCAACAATGCTGTGAAGTGGAACGGAGTAATGAATAGTAACAGTCCAATATCTAGTATTGCCAAAGATCACAAAGGCAACCTTTGGATTGCTGGAAATAAAAATCATGGATTGATCCGGATTGACAAAAATGGGAAGACTCTTTTTTATAATAATAATGGTCTCGATAATAGTAAGGTTATTTATATGGCGGAGAACAACGAGGTTTTTGCTGGTGGAACTGGGGTAGAAAACTATTTATTCAAATACGACTCAGAGGAAGATGTTTTTAAAAATTACAGTTTACCAATTGAATTTGAAGTGAATAATGATTTTGCGGTAATTGATATCATAGAAAACAAAGATAATGATTTAGTTTTGGCCACCAATAATGGCGTAATCATATACCATTTATCTGGAGACAATAAAAGAATATCTCATGTTGATCTTCGGGAAGTACCAATTGCAGAGCCAACAAATGCATTGGCTATTTCTAAGGATGGGACGCTCTGGGCTTCTACGACGAGTGGTTTGGTAGCGCACAATGATAATTCCTCTTTTCTTTTTGACAAATTATCTGGACTGCCAAGTAGTAGCCTTTCAGACAAGGGGTTGGTATTTGATTATGAGGACAATTTGTGGGTCGCTACTGCTCGAGGACTTACTATATTCAGGCGATCAAATTCCAATTTCAAGGTTACTCCAAAACCATTTTTTAATACAATTGTTGCCAACGGAAAAAATAATAAAATTCAATCTTCTCTTCATCATACATTTCCATATAATTCTAATTTGGAAATTGGATTTATTTCACTTTCATATCCGACGGCCCAAGTGAAATATAAAAGCAGGATATTGGAAAAAGACACTTCATGGTCATCTCCAAACAGTACGAAACAGCGTTATTTAGGGGGACTTGCTTCGGGAGAATATACTTTGCAAATCATTGCCCAGCAACAGGAAGGAATGCTTTGGAGTGAGCCAGCTTCCTTGAAATTTGAAATATTAAAACCCTGGCATGAACAATGGTGGGTCATAGTTTTGTTTGGCATTTTGTCGATTGGATTAATTGTCTTAATAACCCGGTTGTATAATATTAATTTAATTAAACAAAAGAAAAGGTTGGAATCTACCGTAAAAGAAAGAACAGCAGAATTGAGTAGGAAAAATAATGAAATCATTGAGCAACAAAAACACATCATTGAGCAAAATGAACACGTGAGGAAATTAAAGGAAATTCAATATCAGAATGACTTGGGACATAAGAACAAAGAGCTTACAACGCACACACTCAACCTTATTCAAAAAAACCAGACTTTAAAGGATTTGAGGCTAAAAATAAACCAAACTATACGCAGTTCTTCAAAAAGCTCTTATCAAGAAATGAGAAGGTTGCTGAATTTGATAGATTATAGTTTCAGGAAGGATGAAGAATGGGATAATTTTAAATTATATTTTGAAGAAGTTCACGTTGGCTTTTTTGAGGAATTAATTGAAAGGCATACGAAACTAACTTCACAAGATTTAAGGCATTGTGCCCTGATCCGGTTAAATCTGAGTATAGAAGAAATGGCCACTATTGTTGGAATTTCAGCAGACAGTATTAAGACGGCCCGATTTAGATTAAAGAAAAAAATGGAGCTTGATTCCAACATGGATTTGCTGGAGTATATAATGAAAGTATGATCGCTGGTTAGGAAAATCTTTTTACGCTTTCAAGGATGTACATGGGGCGGTGCTTTATTTCTTGGTATATATTGGCCAGATAAATGGACATGATATAAAGCATTAAACAAGTGATGGCGAAAAAGATAGAAGTAAGGACAACCAAAAAAGTCCATCCTGGCAGAGCGTCATGATATGTGCCCAAAAGGTCAACTTGTGTTATTTTGACTTTTACTGCATTCACGATAACAATCACCATAAACGCGATAGAAATCAAAAATATCCACAATAAGAGCGACCTTAAAAAAGTGGTAAATGAAGAAATAGCCACCAGTGAGGTACGGAACTTTTCTGTAAAATTAGAATTGTCTTCAATCAGTGGTTCATCTACTTCAATATACGAGGTGCGATAGCCGATGATGGAATATATGGCTTTCATATACCGAAGGTTTTCCCGAAGTCTTAAAAGTGAATTTAATGCCCTGCGTGAAATAATCCGACTGTCGTGTGCCCTGTCATCAATATTGAATTCAGAATAATTTTTTAAAATCAAGTAAAATAATTTATACAGGAGTTTAAACCGTTTTTTACCAATCCTTTTTTTGCCTTGCAAATAAACTATATCGGACCCAGTTGAGCTTTTTAAATATAGTTGTTCAATCAACTCGGGTTTTTTATAAAAATTAAAATCAAAAATAACGGTGTAGTCCCCGTTTGATCGGTCAAGGCCCGCCACTATCGCATGGTTCCTGTTGACTGGAGAAGACAAATTGAGCATGAAAATATTTTGTTTCAGACTTGCAGGAAGCTCATTTATTTCTTTGTAAAAGTCACTTGCGTGACTATTGTTTACTAATATTATTTCAAAGTCTGAAAAAGCACTTTTTAATATCCCATATAAATTATTGAGGTATTCTGGTAATATTTCTATATCACCTGGTTTTTCTATGACTGCTACTATCGAAATAAAACTATTGTGCACTTTATATTTATGGTTTTTGATTTATGACCTATTTTGCATTATAAATCATCAATCAATATTTATAAATCAACTGCTCATCAATTCTTCGTAAAATATTTTTTCCGAAGAATTTGCCCAAATGGAAGCCCGCTTCATGAACTGGCGATAGTTTTCATACACCTTTTTTGCAAACGGATCCGATTCTGCTAATTCTTGAACCACTTCTTCGGTGTAAATTTTTAATTGCGCCAGCACATCCTTTGGGTATTTTCTTAAATCTACGTTTTCTTCTTTAATGAGTTTCTCCAAATAGATGGCATTTTTGACCTCAAATTCTGAGAGCATCCAATGGTTGACGCGGTAAGATGCAGTCCTGACAATCTGTTGCAGGTCAATGGGCAATGCTTCAAATTTATCTTTGTTGACGATCACTTCCAATACCGAACCTGTTTCGTGCCAGCCAGGTGAGTAATAGTACTTGGCAATTTGGTGGAAACCGATCAAATAATCGTGATAAGGACCGATCCATTCAGTTGCATCTATGACGCCCCTTTCAAGTCCTGTGAAGATTTCTCCACCAGCAAGGAGCACAGGTGTTCCGCCTGCTTTTTGCAGGACTTTTGCACCAAGTCCCGGCATCCTCATTTTCAATCCATCAAAGTCGGCCATCGAGTTGATTTCCTTGTTGAACCATCCACCCATCTGAAATCCGGTGTTCCCGCCAGGAATAGGAATGAGGCCAAAATCTGAATAAAGTTCTTCCCATAGTTTCAAACCGTCCCCGCCCATCATCCAGGCATTTGCCTGCTGGGCATTCATGCCAAATGGGATTGTTGTGAAAAAAGCTGCTGCTGGGGCTTTACCTAACCAATAATAGGATGCCCCACTGCCTAATTCAGCAGCCCCATTTCTCACTGCATCGAATGTCTCCAGGGCAGGTACTAATTCGCCTCCGCCATATACCTTGATTTCCATCCTTCCTCCTGACATTTCGTTCACCCATTTCGCAAACAAAGCGCAGCCTTCCCCGACTACAGGAAAATTGGGTGGCCAGGTTGTCACCATCCGCCACGCATGTTTTTTGTTGGTGATAACACCAGGTGCAGATTGTGACTGCGCCGATTGGCCTCCACCAAGTCCTCGAATCACAAACGGGAGTGCAATAGTGCCAGCGGCAATGCCCTTTATGAAGTTTTTCCTTTTTAACTTGCTCATGAAGGTAAGTTTTTGAGTTTTGAGTTTCTGAGTATAGTTCCTTAAAATCAACGTCCTGATTTTGATGGTGCAACCTAAAATGCCAAAAATAATGGAAGCACCCAATTATTGAAAAGAATAGCCGAATTTAATAATAGTGAGCAAGGCGGTAGGCAGAAGGTGGTAAGTTTAAAAATATTGGTTCTTTGACAAATACCGTGGTTTTGGTTTTCGGAGTAGGTCAAAGGTGACACCTTTCCAAAAGGTGTCACCTTTAGGCTCTCGTTTACAGTAAGTAGGTGAACTCAAATAATCGACACTTTTGGCGGCCTCTTTTTCCGCCATACTTTGTTAAAAAAAATGACCGTAGCTATGGCTATGCTAATTTTTTTTGCCTTGTCTGACGAAAAAACCTGCCTGCCGGTAGGCAG
>JAJCYI010000056.1 GCA_029263015.1 Saprospiraceae bacterium
ATCTTATTGTCCCGTTAGGGACGGAACATGGGTAGCCAAGCATTTGCAGGGGTTTTTCGTCGTGCCGTAGGTACGCAACGTGGAAAATGTTACGTACCTACGGCACGAAAAATACCGTTGGTTTGGCATTGCTACCCATGTTCCGTCCCTAGCGGGACAACCAAAGGACAGAAACCGCCATAAGCTCTTGATTGTCAAGGATTATTATCCAGAACTCACGTTAATAATATTGAAATATTCATGATTCCCATCAAAATCCACTTGTTTTAAACGATAATAATTTGGCGGTGCGTCAAATGTAATGCTGAGATAATGCTAAAAATGACAACTGTGGCAAGAACATAATCTTGTAGTGACAAAACTCAAATATTATGTCCTTGTTTTGCCCAAGTTGTCACAGCACAAATATAAAAAAGAAGGTCAACAAACATTGGATATGGCAGGATCGTTATTTTTACTCCTAAAAACACTTGAAAAAAGAACCATAGCCCCCACTATTCTTAGTTTTTCAAGCACTTTTACAAGAAATATTAACTACGCAAAATTGGGTAGCTTATTTGTTGCCTACTCCCTTAAAGTGTAAGAGCATTGGATGTGTTCTTACAAATTTTCGGCGATCTCAGACACGGAGGCCCGTTCTTTGTAATTCGGATTGTAAAAAACATAAGAGACTTTGCCATCCTGCCCAATGATGTAGGTAGCAGGAATCGGCAAATTGGCTTCATCTGCTCCATTGGTTTCGGCAATATCCGCTTTTAAGTATTGTTGGATCTTTCCCTGATAATCTTCCGTTACCCGGAAGGCAACTTTATAGGATTGCATGATGCTCAGATCCCCATCCGACATTACAGGGATGCTCAAACCTGTCCCTTCAATCGTCTTGTTTGCGTTTTCAACCGTTTCAGGAGTTACGGCAATTACGCTGGCTCCTTTTTCTGTCAAAATGCCCATGTCCTCCTGAAACGCACTCAAGTATTTGCTACAAACTGGACACCAATAGCCCCTATAAAAAAGGAGCACCACCGGCCCATCCTTTAGTTTTTCTGAAAGGATAATGTCATTTCCATCTTGGTCTTTTCCGGAAAATCCGGGAGCTGTGTCGCCAACTTTCAAACCACCAAGGCGATTATCAGGATTATCCGCAATCCCAAATTTGGTCAAGTCTTCCGTGACGGGGGTTGCAGGTGGCGTTTCCGAATTCATTTCCTCCGTGTTTTTTGAATTGGTATTGGTTTCGCATGCAAGCAGCAGGAAACTCATACCAATAAGAATAGGTGCTAAAAATTTCATTGTTTTGTTTTTGTGAAGAAGCAACCAAAATTATACATTAATTTTGACTCCGGTTCTAATCCCACCTTCAGACTGTAGATTTTGACCAATAAACATTTCTGGAAAGCAGCTTGTCCGTCTATAGGCTTTGAAAGAAATGATTCCATTTATGTTACCCAATCAAGATAATTCTCTGGCGTAACTACTTCAAACTCAGCATCGGGATAAGCTTTTTGCCACCCCAACGGTATTTTGACCTTTCTGTTGGGGTTCCATTTCATTTCATAAGCATAAAGTTTCCCACCTCTTTCTTCCACCCAATCCAACTCTTGGCGGTCGTAAGTGCGCCAAAAAAAATTATTGGAAGGAATCCTGTGGTAATGTTGGTATTTAAGGCGTTCACTGATGACATAGTTTTCCCATAACTGTCCCTGATCGTTGCGGAGCGGTAAAGGATTGAAATTGGCAATTATGGCATTGCGGATACCGTTGTCATAAAAATACCATTTTGAATTCTTGACTACTTCCTTTCGGAGGTTTCGACTATACCCTCCTACTCTATACAATATGAATACTTTAGTAAATAAATCTAGGTAACGAATGACCAAATTCACCGACATGCCCAGTTGCCTGCCCAGTTCATTATACGAGACCTCTTGTCCTACTTGAAATGCTACCAGTCGAAGTAGATTGAACAATTGTGGGGCATTCCTCACTTTGTCAAAAGCCAGGATGTCTTTCATTAAATAGGAATCAAGGAGTTCTTGCAAGTAGGCAGCTTTGTTTTCTGTATTATGTTTCTGCCATACTTCTGGATAATTTCCAAATACCAAACGCTGGAATAGATTGTCTTTACGCGCCGTAATGTCTTCGAATGGTAGCAGTTCTTCATCAGAGAATGGAAATAAATGGAGCGTGGTTTTTCGACCTGTCAAGGGCTGGCCGGTCAAAAGTGAAATATTGAAAGCAGAAGACCCTGTTGCCAATATCCGTATTCCGTCTATCGTATCAACCATCAGCTTTAGTTTGTTTCCAATGTCAGGGATTTGCTGTGCCTCATCAAGTACCAAAAGTCTTTTTTCGCCCAATAAGTTAAGGTAGTTTTGGGTACTCTGGCGGGAAAGCAGTTCTATGGTGGCAATGTTTTCTCCGTTCAAAAACAAGAATGGTTCGTCGAATTGTTCTAATATATTTTTGGTCAACCATGTTTTTCCTGTTCTTCTAGCTCCTGTAAGCAATAGGACTTTGGATGGTTTCAGATTTTCCAACAACGCTTTTTCCTGTATTCGCTTTATTATTTTCATAAATTCATTTTTCGTAATGAACAAATTTACGTTAATTCATTCACCATAAAAACTAAATTTACAATAAATTACTCTACCAAACTATGCTTTACCCCTCAAATCATCTTCAACAATTCGTCCTTCCTGTTCCTCGCCACTGGCAGTGTCTGGCCATTCGACAGCAACAAAATGGTTGATCAAAAAAGTACTCACCAACACGATCGTCCACCCGAGTGCAAATAGCGCCCACAATACGCCTTCAAGTAGTTGCCTTCGACAGCCCAAACAATACCACCCATCGGTTGCCAAAAAGCAACCTGACAGGTCTGGGGGAAAGATTTATTTTGTCGTTAAAAATCTATCCACTACATTAGCGATTCGATCACATTGTGAAGAATTTATATTTATCAGAAGAGAAAACATTTTTATCAATACACGCTCATCCATTTCTACACCTACATAATCTCACATTGTCAAACCTTGTTTACACGTAAACTGGTTTCCGTAATAAGTTTTGGCAATCCCTGACGGGCAAAACAAACACGGACCAATGAAAAACATTCTGCTGATCCCCATTCAGACTGATGCCCTTTATTTATCGCAAGACACCCTCATCACAGGAGCATCCGTGGATTTTTCCACACTACCCTATTTCAACGGTACCCGTGACGTAAACGCAGATGTGGCCAACATCAGCGAAAATGTCATTTCCCAACCACTACAAGACCAGAACCTCCGCTTGCGCAAAGGCTTGCATCTTCATTGGGCCTTGCCCGATGCCCTCAACCGAGGCCGCCACAAAGAGGACGGACGAACTGATTTCCCCACTGTACCAAATCGATGGATGGTAACACGCCAAAGTGGCAGTGAAGTGAAAAGCTGGGTGGTGGAAAGCGATTTTCTTTTCCCCGAAGAAAAAGATTTATTACAACTCCCAGGTGACGATCCGCAACGCCTTGCACGCCGGGAGAGTGTTACCGTTCCTGTCGAAATTGCTGGGCGGGAGAGTGGCGAACAGCCTTTCCGTTACATGGGCCGGAAAGTAGACAGTAAGGATTATTCCCCCAGAGCAGCCAACCAAGCCGATCGTTACCCCAACCTCACAACCGTCGGCTACGGTGAACCGAGCTTTGCTGCTTTTTATCCAAATTGCCACAGTGTATTCGGCTACCATGATCCTGATATTGACGAAAATTCAGGGTCGGTTACTTATGAAATCATAGGTTGGTACAGCAGTGCAAAAAATGATTTTTTCAAAAAACTCACTGAAAGGACAGTCGTGATTGCCCAACAAGATTTTGTCGATAATTTCCCAGATATTACAATAGAAAAGGCTGAAGAATTATGGATTGACATGCTCCGGTTTGGAATGCTCGACGACCGCATCGCCAAAGAATCGCCCGCAGAGCAAGCCCTGATTGTGCCCCCAAATAAATGGCCGCGTTCCCAATTCAACTTTGGCACCTCCGACACTACTTTGATCCAAGCCATAAAAATATTGCGGAACGCCATCGAACAGCACATTGGGGAGCTGGCAGGATGGGTGGTGCAGCCTGTCATTTCAAAGATTGAATGGCTGACGATTTTGCAAGGCCAACCAGGTGAGGAGTTGTGGCAAGCATTCCACCAAGCAGGTTGGCTGAAAGCCCTGCCAGGGAATCCAAAACTCGCCATCGTGGTGGGGGAATCCGAACGCAAAAATGACCTGCCTGACATTATTAATGACGCGAACCGGTTGGAGTTTGAAAAATTAATGCTTTCATTTTACTTACAGCGCGCTCCTGAACAGGTGCTTTTTCATTCCCGAATCGAGGTGGACACGACAGGCGTGGAGGGCAAGTTGCCACAAGATGAAGCTGATGGACTGTCTGTCGTTATTGGCAATACAGGCACGGAGGCACTTTCGGCCTTTCTCGCTGAAAAGTTGGCCAAGCCTGTGGAAGTCGACACACAGGAATTTGCCAATATGATTCCCCGGCAACAAAGACAACAGCTTTTGGATGGCTTTCAGCAGGCTGGATGGATACGCGTAGATCCCGACCGACCGAAAGTGGTCACCATAGTCCCCAAATCCGAGCGGCCCGACCAGCCCCTGCCTCCTGGCTTGGAGGAGTTTCGAGTAAATTTTGAGAACGTGTTGAAGGTGTTTGGGAAAAGTTTTGCCAAAAAACAAGACACCCCCGAACGGACATCGCAGATGCTCCAATTGGCCGAGGAACAACTCGAAGTCCTCTACTTGCTGGATAAATTCAACCATCAAGTACTCGACCTCGATGCCAAGTTTGATGAAGCACGCCATGAAAATGGTTTCAATTCATTGGCCGGAGGCCACCTTTGGACCATCTCCGTGGAATCTGTTTCCAATGAACCTGCTGATGCCAGAAAGGAAGCCGACAAACCAAAACTTCCACTCGAAATCGCTGACCAACTCAACAAACTCAACATCCTCCAACAGCAATACGACCAAGCATATTTCGAATTGGAATCGCTCGGCACACAACTCTACGCTGATTGGTACAAGTACATGGTAAGCACCTACCCGCCTGAAGATACTCGCATCGATCACCCCGACATTGACGAAGTGCGCTATTTTATTGAAACAAAAGTAATCGCCCCCCTGCGGACAAAAGATGCCGAAACGGGCAAACTCATATTAGCGACGCCGGAAGAAATACGCAAAGGGAAATCCCCTGCGAGTGGCAAGGGTGGCAACTCCAGTGCCACAGCCAAAGTTTTGGCAAGGGCGATCAATCAGCTTTTCAAAAAACTGAACGAGCTAAATGTGAGTCTCCCAGCAGGTAGTTCCGTTTTTAATATTAAACGCACTGGCGGCCCCCGATACTGGGAGCCAAAAGAACCCGTGGTGCTGCTGGCCAACGACACCCCGGACAATCAAATTTTACAACCAACCGCACGGCACGGACAAGATGGGCGCAACCGTCCTGATGATTTGCTCGCTTGCCATGCCCTGGCTTTCGACGAACTGGGTGAAAGATATTTGGCTACGATAAGTGATTTTGAAAAAATACGCCCCGCACTCGACTCGCTGTTCGACCCGAATTTGATTGACCAGGTCGGCTATAGTAAATGGTTGGGGCAGCCCTGGAACCCCTTCCGCCTCGACTGGGAAGTGGAACTGGTGCCATTGGGCAAAGGCGCCAACCTTGAAGGGGCAAACTACGACCCTGATTTTTTGACCAAAGAATTTACTTTCGAGTTGAATGATGAAACACAGAATACGCACTATTTCACGCTGCCTATTCAATCTCCCGACCTTGAACCAAATATCCAGACAGCAGCTAAATTCCAAGGCCGCAATCCAAACATTTACATCGGTCGCAGCTTGCTGACCCCGCAAGCAAAAAAGAATTTGCACGGTCGACTGGAAGTATATCTGCGGGAGCATTTACTCAAACCCTTTTTGAGTGAAAATCCTGGCCATGCTGCTGGGCAATCTGACGACCCGTTCCTAAAATTTGGCGAAAGTGACTTGCGTATCCGGATAGTAGATAACGGAGGTTTTTCTGTCGAAAACCCAGTTGCCACGGCGCTTCTCGCTTACCTCAACATGGTTGAACGGGACATTCACTTGCTTTCGCAATCATTGAGTGGTTTCAACGATGCACTGTTGCAATTGAGGCAGAGTTTCCAGTTGCCCATCGAAGATCCTATTGGCTTCAAGGATTACCAACCTTTCACTGAAGAGGTGGCCCAACTGGCAGAAAACAGTACCCATTTCGCTCCGCAACCACTCACTGATTTTAACCCCATCCGCAACGGCAAACTGGTCATCAACCAGTTGCGATTGGTGGACACCTTCGGCCAAAAACGGGACATCGGGCTTGGCAAACTTGACCGGGTGTTAAGCCCAGGCCCAACACCTACCAACAAGGTAGGTTCTAAAATAGAAGTGGACTTGCAACCTCGGTTACCTCAGCCTGCCCGCATCAATTTTAGATGGCTGAGCGCCAATGAAGGCACTCAGGAAATAAATGCACATCCAGCCAGTACGCCAATCTGTGGATGGATTTTGACCAATCAATTGGATGACAGCATCGTGATTTACGACGCCAAAGGTCAAATGCTCGGCTCTATTGAAGCGGAGGCTGACAGCACCAATTCCGCTCTCGCTAAATGGAACACTGCTCCTGGCGCCTTCAACCTTGTGCAGCCAGATGAAATTGCCAATCCGTTCCTGAAAAAAATGGTTGCCAAAATCCGCAGTGGGGGGGCAGCTTATGTCGCCCAATTTCTCGATGGCCTGGACAGCGTACTGTGTACCATCGAGCCAGAAACGTTTGAAAGCCAGCAAGCACTTTCACTGTTGATCGGCAGGCCAATCGCATTGGTCAGGGCTTCCTTGAACCTAGAATTGCAGGGCGTACCTGCTGTTGACCAAGGGTGGGATGCTTTTTACCGGGACCGTGACGAAAGCGATTTTGACCGAAACCGGGATGGGTTCACGAAAGTGAAATTCCCGCTGCGTATCGGAAAATTTAACCAGTTCAATGATGGGCTGGTCGGTTATTGGAAAGAAAATGGGGAAGTTCTCGACGAGCAATTTTTAATCAATCAGAAGCCCTTGGTAAATATCGATCATGCTTCTATTAAATTCTTAAATGATCTTGACATCCCCATCGAACAGACCCTCGACAGTCCTCCACAATTGGTTTCCATGCTCCTCGACCCGCGGGGGAAAGTCCACGTGACCACAGGCATCCTTCCTGTGAAAGACATCAGTGTACCACCCGACCAGTACCTGCCTGCCATGCAGCGCATCGGCGTTACTTTCCTCACCACTCCACTCCTGTCCCCTGCCAGGAATATTCATTCATTATTGCCGAAAGAAGAAGGTTTTCAATGGAGTTGGCTGGAAACTTCAGGCGGTGAAAACTGGCGGGAAGTCTTCCCCTACCCCACCATCGATAGAGCCATGTTCCAACGGGCATTCCTGGAAAAGATCTGGGCACATTTGCAATTTAAAAATTGGATAAGACCGTTTTTCGAAGATCAGTTCCTAGTCATGCCAGAGGAAGAACGGGGTCTGCTTGGCGGTCAGTTTCAACAGGTGGAGGGGGAAATTTTTGGCCTCATTGAGGAAAACACCATACTCGTTCCATTAGAAGATGGCAGCGTGGAGGCCCGTATTTCGATAAAAGATTTTGCCGAAAGAATAGCTGGCAAAAATGACCTTGGTGATAAGGTTTGGAACCTCCTCGTCCGCTCTGATGTGACCTGGTGCCAGTTTATTCCCGACCGCCCAGAAACGTACTTAATCATGCCGAAGGAAAATCGTACCTCGCATGAATTGGCTGATTTCGGAATGGAATTTTTGGTCGAAGATATTTTGCAAAACCAGTCACAGACTTTGCGGGAACCAACCACCGCTGCCCAGTTTGGAAACGAACGGATTACGATCAGGGAGGGATATTTGAAATTAGAAGGAATTGAGTGATGTGTGATAAAATGAAAAGAGGCCAGTAGCGAACAAAGTGTACGTATTTATGTCGGGCAAAAGTCCACCACACCGCATACGTGAGACGTTGTATTTAATTAATAATAATTATGAAGAAATTTAATTTTAAAGAAATACTTGAAATTACTTGCCGCTTTTATGTATTCTTTTTCTTAAATTTTTATGGAATTGCAAAAATCTTTGGTGGTCAATTTTATACATCATCAACAATACCCGATGAAATAGCGATAATACCAATCGGACAAGTCCCAGACTTTGAATTGGCTTGGACTTTTATGGGTCGTTCATTTGGATATATCCTATTCATTGGTTTAGCTGAAATTATTGGAGCTTGCCTGTTACTCTTTGAAAAAACCAAACTTATTGGAACCCTTATTTTGATTCCAATAATGGTAAACGTAATAGTGTTTGATGTTTTTTTTCTTGACAAATATGGAGCATTAGGAAGTGCTACTATATATTTTTTAATGCTACTTACAATCCTTCTAATAAATAAGGAAAGAATTAGCAAAATAGTAGTAGAACTTGTTAACGTCAAGGTGGTACCTAAAATACCATTTAAAGAAAAAATCTATAAATTTTTAATTGTTATAATTATAATGGTTTTGATTTTTACAGCAGATCAATTAATTGTGAACTTGCTTGGGCATGGAAAAGGGTAATAGAAAACTGATTAAACCAAAGTGCATGTACTCATGTCGAGCAAAGGCTCGTCACGCCACATACATAAGACGTCCTGTGTCAGCAGACATAGTTTGATGCTAGTAAGATTACTAGTATCACTTGTTCGGCAGTAATTCGGTACGAAAAAGAGCTTATCAATTGCCAATTCAGCAATTAACTAATAATAGTAAATTTCGAGAAGTATGTTAATTATTTAATTGAAAAATTTGGTTTGAACTAAAATTAAGAAAATGCAAACGACAACATTTCTAACATTTGTAGGTGATCAATGCGGAAAGGCTGAAGAAGCGATAAATTTTTACACTTCTATCTTTCCGAATTCGGAAATCAAAAGCATAACAAAATACTCAGTAGGAGAGGCTGGAGGAACACCAGAGCTTATCAAATATGGCGTATTTAGATTAAATGGTGTAGAGTACATGGTCTCCGAAAGTAATTTTAATCACGCTTGGTCATTTACACCAGGGGTGTCACTGTTCATCGAATGTAACTCAGAAAATGAGATGCAAACTTTATTTGAAGAACTTTCTTCAAATGGAGGCCAGATTATGGTTCCTCTTGACAACTACGGTTCAGGGAATTATGGCTTCGGTAAAAAATTCGGATGGTGTGAAGACAAATATGGTATTTCATGGCAACTTAACCTTTCAGAATAATTTCAAATTGTAATATAAGCCGCCCAACTTTATGAAATTAACAAAATGGACAATAGACTTGTTTTGCCATAACTGATTGATTATCAGCATCTACTTGTTTTTAATTTAATCTAAAAACTGGCGCAAAAACTCTACTATTCAATAAATTTAAATTCAGTTTTGTAATTGATTGATAATCAATTTTTAACGAATAATTATTTTATATTTTACGAAAATATAAAATTCAATTTATTAAAATATTTTATTCGTAATTCATTGATCCTCATAGTAAAACAAGTCTCTTAAACTGAGACCAATAAAAGTGGTAGTAATGGAAATATCTAAAAATGAAAAAGTTAATATCTTTCTTAGCGATCTTAAAATGATTGATACAGATAGGTTTGAAACAGTAATTGAGGTAAGAAAAATTATCTTTAATACCTTTCCAAATATAAGCGAAACAATAATGTACGGTGGTATTATATTCTTTTTCGATGCTGAAATGTTTAGTGGACTCTTTGTTAATGAAAATCACATTACCCTTGAATTTTCCAGAGGCTATTTAATGAAAGACCCCGATAAACGGCTTGAAGGAAAAGGAAAATACCGAAGGCACTTAAAAATAAGAATAAATGAAGATATAGCAGATAAAAAGGTAGCTGTTTTTGTAAAACAAGCTATTGAGTAATACAGGGCAATTTCATTCAAATAAGCGAAATAATTTTTTGAATAAAAAACTTTGGCAAAGTATAGTTTTCATAAACTTAATCTTTGTTTCTCTACTGTACAATTTTTTAAAATTTGTCAATTTCTTCTGTTTCAATTGAGACAAATAGGTTGGCATTACTCGATCGGACCGGCGCTTAGCCGATCCGACCGAACAATATAAATCAGATGCCTCATTTTTTCCTGTCCTGTCCAAGGTTCGATCGGATCGCCTTAGCGCCGGTCCGATCGGGAACATTCGATAAATTCAAAAAAGTGTACGGTAAAGGAATCTTTGTCAATAAATTTCGGGCACAATCAAACCAAAAACCAAAAACAACTAATAAATAAATGCCAAATACAGACACCATCATCCGCAGTACCGCTGCCCTGACCGAATTCAACCGGGTCAATCCGATTGATTTCAACCTCTATGACGATGAGGGGGTGCAAGCCATTTACATCCTCAACGACCAGTCGCCGGGGCGGACGCACCACCTTGTTATTGCCAATAATTCAGATCAGGATTTGACCTTCCACCCACCAGGTGGCAACCATCTTCCGAATTCGGTCAACCACCATTTCGAATTGCGGTTCCGGCCGGGAACGCTGGATCCCGAGTACCTCAGTTGGCTCACCATTGGTACGGGTGGCTGGCGTTTGGGCATACAGGAGCATTTCGATACCACCGACGATATCCATGATGGCACCGTGTCGCTATACCTACTTTTTGTTGGTGAGGAAGAACTGATACTACCTGCCAGGCGGACGCTTGTGCTCATCCTCCACCACGTCAAAGCGGGCATTCCCGGAGGCAGCCGTGGCAGTAGGATGGAATTACGCTACCAGACTGATGGCCCGCAACTGCTGACAATACCTACCTCCGATCTTGTGTTTTTCCGACAGGAGCGATTGCAGATTATTAACAACCGAGGCATAAAGGAACTGCCGATGATTGCTGCATTCGAGGGCACCAGCACGGTACTCAACGACGGCTCGACGGCCAACCACCTGGCCCTGCAGGTCAGCAACCTCCTGCACAACTCGGACATCCTGCTCTGCGCCCGCGATGGCGAAAGTCCCACGAAGTTTATTCTTTCATTTGACACCAGCGAGGAGCATACGGCCTGGGCACTCTGCGATTTTGACAATGCTGCTGCTATTGACGTGGCACCCCATTTTGAAGGCAAACAAGGAACCAGTTGGCACACGCGGCTGGAGGCACAGGGCGAAAACCCGCAGTGGATCATCACGCTCATGGAAGACCTGCCGCTGAAAGTTAGCGACTATTTCCACTTGCATTTGGAAGGCATCAAAACGTCCATGCCTTCTGGCTTCACCAAACTCTACTTGTATTACGAGAACATCCCCGGCTTTTGGGATGGTTATTTCGAAGTGCTCATCGAAAAGTCACCACTGAAATTTGACGACCAAAAAGAAGGCGAAGACCACCGGGAGGATGGCCGTTTTATCCAAAAAACAAAAGTGGGCATTGGCAATACGAAACCGGTGGACACACTAGATGTGAATGGTGGGGTACAAGCAGAGACGCTGATTTTACGAAATGGAAATAATGCAGCAGTTCCGCTCGAAGTGGAAGGGAAGATCAAGGCGGAGGGGAAAATCATCGGCCAAGGTGGAAAATTCACCAAACCTGATGACGAAAACTTAGCCCTCGAAACTTCGGGCGATGCCAGCATCAATGGTAAAATAATAGCCAATGAAATCGAGATAAAGGGCAAACTGACCACCCAAGGCAGCGCCTCCAAGTCACTCGACCTTTCGGAAAGCCTGACCGTCGGTTCAGTCAAAGTGACCGAGGACAACGGCAACCTGAAAGTGGCCGGTCGGCTGAAAGATTCAACGGGTTTTGTCATCCCGCAGGGGGGCATCATCATGTGGTCAGGGATAAATGCGCCGGAAGGCTGGCAGCTTTGTGACGGGAAGAACGGAACTCCCGATTTAAAGGGGCGGTTCATCGCGGGCCACGACCCAAATGTGACCGAATACAACCAGCCCGGCAGCCTGAGCGAGAGCAATACGGCAAAAGGGAAAACGGGTGGGGCAAAAACGGTCACGCTTACCGAGTCCCAGATGCCGAAACACAACCACAATACTCAAGACGGGTCAAGAAACCATAATCTCCTCTTGACCAACGACACTCCCTCAACCAGCGAAAGTATCCTGCCCGACGGTGGACTTGGGCAAGAACGGGGCACCCGTAAACGTGCCGATTTATTTTTTATCGCCAGCATTTCAAGTAGGGGCGGCAACCTATCTCACGAAAACCGGCCACCCTACTACGTGCTGGCATTTATTATGAAAATGTAGGGGTGATGTTCCCGAAATGCTGATTTCCGAAATTTCAGCAAACTCGGAGGAGAGGCCAAGCCCAACGCAGGCGTTTGGTTCAGGGCGAATTTCGGAAATCTTGGTAGTTGTTTCTTCATGAGATTTCCGAAATTGCCCGTGGGCAGTAACCAGAAATCGGCAATGGCCTTTTTCAAAACAACTGAAATTTCGGAAATCAGGGAGACGGGGACATGAGCGGGATTATTCCACTCTGCGCCTCCGAATCTCCGCGTTAAATTCAACTAATTACCTGAAAACAAGCCACTTATGGCCAAATTAGAAAAACTCAGAACCGCACTTGAATCCGCCCAGAATGCCTCTGGTAAGGCACTTGACATCTCAGGGGACATCTTCCCAAATGAGTTGGGCGAGGTAAAAGCTTTTTTCTCCGATGTGCTGTCGGCAAGTGCTTTGAAAATAGATAAACTGCTGCGCAAGCCGCTGATCGATACCTCTGCGGAGGGACAGATCACCGTGCAGGGGCGAGCAGGCCTATTTGATTTACCGAAGGTTGATCTCACCCTCCTTTTCACAGAGCCAACCGACGATCAAATTGATGTGGATGCAACGGTCGGTTTCCCGAAAGGGGTCGCCGTGAAATTTGGTGCTTTGCCCAGTTTCGACCTTACCAGCCCAGATCAAGATGTGATTTTGGGTTTGAAAAAAACGGGCAGCACATTTAACCTGAACTTGGTCGGCAAGCAAGGAAAACCGATCCAATTGCCAGGGTTGTCGGCAGTTGCGCAACTGACCGAGGGGGCAAATTTTGCAGACCTTCTGCCAGCCTCGCTCGTGAATATTGTGAACGGGATCGCTTTTAATGAGCTTACGGCAGAATTTGATCCGACCAATAAAACCGTTTCACAACTCAGCACCGAGTTGCAATATTTATTTGGCTCGGATGCTTCTGGAAATTGGCGCCTGGCACCAGGCGTGACCATTGGTGGATTGCGGTTTTTGATTGAGGTGGAAAACGCGGTGCCACCTCCCGGCGAACAACGTACTGCATCAGGGGCTGCTTTTGGAAAATTGAAAATCGGCAACGTTCAGATGCCGTTGGAATTCCGCTCCGCAAATGCCGACGCTGAATTTTGGACGGCGAGGATACAGGAAGGTGAAACGGTCGTACTGCCAACGCTTGGTGGATTCTTGGGAAAAATCTTGGACGAGGAAACAGTTGCTTCCATTCCTTCACAAATCGTTGATATTCCTGGCATTACGATCAACGAACTGGCATTGGAGTTTGATCCAGAAAAGAAAACCGACCCCAAAGAAAAGACCATCAAAAACTTCCAGTTTGACCTCAGTCTGAGCAGCGATTGGGAACTGGTACCAGGCTTCCTTGCTACACAGGACAATCAGTTGAATTTTACTTTTGAAAACTTATTGGATAGCGTAAACCGGAAGATTTTTGGCACGGCAAGCAGCTCGCTTGTATTGGCCGGTGCGCCTTTCGTTTTTTCTTTGGAAAAAACAGCAGAAGAGGAACAATGGACGATGAACGGAAATTTGGCCGATGGCAAAAGTCTCTCGCTCACGGCACTTTTCAATAAGTTCCTCAACGGGTTTTCCATCCCTTCTGACCTGCCCGACTTTGCCATTGACGAAGCCAGTTTTTCGGTAGAATTGCAGAGCAAAAAGGTAACATTCCGCTCGGCCAGTTCTGAGGGAGTCGAAATCATTTCCGGTTTTGGATTAAGTGGCATCGGCATTGGATTTGAACATTCCCCAGCTGCCACGGCCAATGCACAGGCCGTCACTTCTGCATCCCTGACGGGTACCATCGTCGTCGCCGGAATTGACCTGAACTTACAGGCAGAACTGGTACCAGCTTCAAGTGGGACAGGCAAAAAACTAAAGTTTGAAACCAGTACTGCAATAGGCAGCGGCATCCCCATCGGCCAGCTCGTCAGTAGTTTGGCGGCCTTCGGCGACATTGAAGTGCCAGCAAGTATTGACAGCGTTTCCATCTCTGACTTGACGGCTGTTTACGTGCCGGACCAAGAATTAAGTTTTGGCTTCGTCACTACTTTGGAAACGGATGCGAAAGAAGTGGGAGCGACGATCCTCCTCCGCATGACAAAAAACCAAAGCGGGACATATGATAAAGTTTTCGAAGGTTTGATTGCCGTGGACGACCTGGAATTTGACATAAGTTTTAGTCAGGCAAACGCATCAAAGAGTTTTTATGCCAGCCTGCGGCCAGGGGCCTTGGGCGAGGTCAGCTTGAGCAGTTTACTGACCAAATTTGTGGACGACCCAAACGGCGTCATCCCTGAAGTCAACATCACTTTGCAAGAAGCTTTTGTTTCTTTCAGCAAACCGAATCCACAGGCCAAGGGCACCATGTTGTTCGGCGTGGCTGTGGGCATTGACATGACCTTCTCCGATCTGCCCTTAGTCGGCCCCATGCTTAATGGGCAGACAATCGGGGTGGACACGGTGCTGTTCACTTATGCTACTTCAAACCTGCGATTGCCAGATGTTCGCAAGCTGAATTTGAATTTGCCAAAAGGAAAATTAAAATTGCCCGAGACCGATATGCAGGGCGGCATCGGCCTTTCTCTTTCGCTGGCCTTTGGCAAATTGAAACAGTACATCGCCCTGCCGGTGGCCGAGCAAGCGCCAGCTTCCCCTGGCACTCCCCCCGCCCCACCAGCCAAGCCTCAACGGCAGGCAGAAGGCAAATGGTTTTCTGTAAATAAACGCCTCGGCCCAGTCAGCATAGCCAAGGTTGGTGTGAACTTCAAAGACTCCGTGCTCACTTTTGGTTTGGATGCTTCGGTATCGGTCGGTCCGCTCACTTTGCTGTTGGAAGAGATGACATTTGGCTCGCCGCTCAACCGTTTCGAGCCGCAAGTCGGGTTGCGTGGATTTGGACTTGAGTACATTGCTGGTCCTGTTTCCGTCAGTGGTTTTTTCATGCGGAAACCCAATGAAGAATATATCGGTGCAGCACTTATCAAAACGCCAGCACTGACCCTAAAAGCTGTTGGTGCTTATGCCATGACAGCGAACGGCCCCTCGTTTTTCCTTTATGCCTTCCTTGGCTACCCCATCGGCGGCCCTGCGTTTTTCTTCGTGGAGGGAATAGCAGTTGGCTTCGGGTTCAACCGTTCGGTCAGAGTGCCGACGATCGACAAGGTAAAACCCTTCCCATTGGTGGCCATCGCCATTGGTGACGAACCTTTCCTCACCATCGCCAAGCGCATGGCCGACGGGGATTTTGTGCCCATTGACCCAGGTAAATTGTTCCTCGCCGTGGGTGTGCGTTTCACCACTTTCAAACAACTGGACAGCTTCCTGCTCATCATCGCCACTTTCGGCGACAGCTTCCGGTTGGACTTGTTGGGACTTTCAAAACTGGTCGTGCCAGCACCGCTGCCTGGCGTAAAAGCCAAGACGCCATTGGCGGTTATCGAATTGGCCATCAAGGGTGCATTTGCGCCTGATGAAGGGTTCATCAGCGTACAGGCTCAGCTCACTAAAAATTCCTATATCCTGTCGAAGGACTGCCATTTGACGGGCGGATTCGCTTTTTTCACTTGGTTTGGAAACAATACACACGCAGGGGATTTTGTGATTTCGCTGGGCGGTTACCATCCAGATTTCAAACGTCCGCCCCATTATCCGATCGTACCGAGGCTGGGTTTCAACTGGACCATATCCAGTGAAATAATCGTGAAAGGCGGGATGTATTTTGCGCTTACCCCGTCGGTCGTGATGGCTGGTGGACGACTGGAAGCGACCTTCCGTTCTGGTGGTTTAAAAGCTTGGTTCATCATTGGCGCTGATTTCATAATTGGCTGGAAACCATTCTTTTACGACGCCAAACTTTATCTCGGAATGGGCGTTTCCTACACGTTTTGGTTTTTTGGGAAACAAACCATTTCATTCGATATTGGAGCGAGATTACACATTTGGGGACCAGAATTTTCGGGAACAGCCTACATTGATCTGGGCATCGTTGATTTCACCATCGAATTCGGTGCGGGCTCCTCGCAAACGCCAAAACCAATCCGTTGGCCAGAATTCCGAGATACGTTTTTACCGAAGGAAAACATTGCCACAGTGGCCGCTACGTCCGGCCTGCTGAAAGAAATCAAATTCGGCGACGAGGATATTTGGGTGGTCAACCCCAAAGACTTCCTCCTCACCACTGATTCGGTTATCCCGATCAAGCAGGTGCCTGAATTGACCGATAAAAACGGCAATGCGCTACCAGCCCTGCAAGACATCGGTATCGGAACAGTGGCGGTGCAAAACGGCCAATTACAGACCACGCACCGTATCAAAATTTTCAAAGGCAGCGACGATTTCACAGAGGAATTTATATACGAACCAGTCACGAAATCCTACCCGGCTGCGCTGTGGGGAGACAAATTGGTCGCAGACAAAAACGACAAGAACCGGATCATTCCGAACGCATTGTCCGGCATGAGCATCAAGTCCAAACCACCTGGCGAACCCAACCAGATGGGCTTTCTCGACCAGGATGAATTCCGTTTCCAAACACTGACCATTGGTAATGTATTCCTTGAGCGCCGAGGGTTTGGTTTCACAAAATCGGAAGACGAGGTGAGTGTTCAAGGAGACCATTTTGTACGCGACACTTTGCTCGGCTCTTTAGGATTTGATCCAGCAAATGATTTTGAAATTGATGAAAACACGGACTTCGGTTTTGCGGAAGAACCTGTTGTTGGCAAGTATGCTTCGGAAGGGCTGGTGCCGAGCTAGCGCATTGTCCCTTTGATTTAAGATTACATGATTTAAGATATTTGATTCTTGATTTGAGTGCCCCAACATCAAGAATCAAAAGTCATGTAATCAGAAATCTAAAATCAGAAATTGAAGTAATTTAGATTATAGGCATTTTGTGCACTGTGTAAAGTGTTTCTCCTGATTTTTAGGCTTCCTCCAAGGGGTTTCAACCCCTTGTTGTGATGACAAGGGGTTGAAACCCCTTGGAAGAGAAATCAAAAACATAACCTTATTCTTTACACAGTGAACTCTGTAACGATAGCAAATTATGGCAACTAAAAAATTCATCAACCTCCTCCAATCTCACGAGCCGCTGATGGATGCGGGGGATTATGAAATCACCGTGGAGCAAACCTTACAAGTGGTCTCAAAAAGTGTGGACGAGACTTTTGCCCCGACAGTGCGGAAATTTTCTGTATTCGGTGACCGGTTCAATTTGGAGCCAAGTTCAGTGCATTCCGTTTATCCACCAGCAGCCAGTCTTGGGGAGCATTCCAAGACCTTTCCGCACATCATTCTGAACCGCAGCACCCTCCCCTGGGAACGCAGTATGGATGGTGGGCGAGATGGCATCTGGCTGGCATTATTGCTTTTCGATGAAGTTGAAACGCCTGAAATACAGACGCTTACGCTTGGAGAATTTAAAACTTCTGTCGGATTCAAATCCACTCCTTCCGGCCCGAACGACAATGGCCCTTTCCACGAGACAGGAGATGGCCCAGACGACCAGCCGGTCTCTGTCATCGGAGTAAACCGCAGTGTTTTGGAAGAAATAATGCCCCTCCGTGCCGATCTTAATTTTACCGCGCATAGCCGTCGGGAAACGGGTAACAAGGATAAAGACAATGTTCAGGTCATAGGTCCGGAACGGGCAGTGCTGATCGGCAACCGTTTACCGAAATCAAACTCGCTGAGCACGGTACACCTCGTTTCTTTGGAAAACCGTTTCCTTGACGAAGGGGAGTTCAACTATGGCAATGCTGGCCCCAATGACGCCATCCATTTGGTCAGCTTGAAGTCCTGGTCATTCACGAGCGTTGACCAAAAATTCAACCTTTTTGGCATGCTTGAACATTTGAACCGGGTCCCTTCCAAGTTGAGCAAGCCCTATCTGAACGATCAAGTTTTGAATCTTCGGCTCTTTTCACAACCCATTGACAATCGTTCGAAATATGGCTTTCAGGTGACGACCAAAGGCACGCGGCTGGAAAGTGATTTCTCCCGCTTATTTGATGAAACATCCTTCTTAAGTGTGGAAGTCCCAGACACTGCCATTGATGCCGATAGCAACCCTCAGCTAGATCCTTTTCCTGACCCGACCGCTTTTTCCATTGCCGTGGAATTGAAGGTTTTCGGGCCGAGCGAGGCCAACAGCCATGCGATTATGGGCTTGGAAGAAAATGGGAAATTCAAACCGAGCATGTGGTACATTCCTTCCATCCGTGGCATCGAATACCGGGTGACGAGCGAGGACGGCGTGCTGCACAGTGGGCAAATCCCTGGTATTTTGCAAGATCAGGTTTTTACACGATTGGTGTGGGTGAAGAGCGGCAGTGAATTCCAGTTTTACGCGGATGGATTTTTGATGCACAAAGCCCCAGCGCCTGGCCGAATTTACACAAAAGACAGTCCCTATCTCATTGGCAAGGTGAATGACACCACCTTGAAATTCTTTGGACATATCAAAAAACTGGAGATCTTCCGCCGTACCCTTTCGACGGCAGAAGTGCGGGAAATTTTCACGAACGCTGCCGTCACCAACTTTATAGCCGTGGTTGACCATCTCAGTCGAGGCATGGTAGCTATGCCCCATCATTTCCGAAAAGGGAAAAAAGCAGTGTCCTGGTATCGGGGGCCTTTGACGGGACGCTCCAGCAATCTCGATTTATCCTTACCAGCCGTGGCTTCCGACCAATTAGTGATCTTGGATAAAACGACCGGCATGTTTGATGTGAGTTATGCTGCTGCTTGGCAATTGGGTCGGCTCATGGCACTTGAAGATCGCAATTTTTCGCTGCTGTTGTATAAATTGAAACGCCGCATGTCACTTGCTGCCAAACGCAATGGGCAGGCTGCACGTCCGCATTTGAAACTGGGAAATGCCGGACATACTCAAGGCATCGACGAAGTAAAAGCGGAGGTAGAGAAATGGATGCGCCGCCGCCACCTGCTGGAGCAAGTGCCTTTCCACTATCTCGTGCCAGAAGAAGATATGTTGCCTCCTGAAAGCATCCGCTTTTTCCATATCGACCCACTGTGGGTAGCTTGTCTGAAAGATGGCGCTGCCAGCATCGGCCGCACCACTTCCGCCGATTTGGACTTGGACAAAGTGGAAAACCTCGCCGCCGAAACGGTGCCGACCCTGAGTGGTTTCTTGCTCCGTTCTGAATTGGTCGCTGGCTATCCCGGTTTACAGGTTTTGGGCTACGCTCCAATTTTTGGCGACGCCGACAACCCAGATGAGGACACAGCCCTGTCAATTGCCCGTATTGAGCGCCTCTCCGACAATGTGCTGCTCTGCATTTTCGAGGGTGATGTGGGTACAGTAGATTTATTCCAAAAACCTGATGTGTTACATTTCGGTTTGGATTCCGACGGGGGAATATTCTCAAAACAACTCCGCAAAGCCAATGGTGCTAATCTACCAGACAATGTGGATGCCTTTACCTTGTCAGACGACCAGCATTGGCACAACAAAGATCTGCGGATAGCCAACTTCAATACTATGGCTTCCGCTACCGGTAATTCAATGAAAACTTCCCTGAAAAAAGCCCTTACAAGTGGCGAGTTCGAAGAGTTTCAAAATTTCACTTCAGCAGATTTTGCGATGGAGATGTTGGAGGGAGCGGAAAGGGTGCGGTTTGGGAAGGTGAGGACTTTTTGAGTTATGAGTTATGAGTTATGAGTTATTAACTGCTGACTATCAACATTTTACATTTTTATTACAATGATTTTACAACTACTGATCGTTTAACCTCTCACGATCGGACGGCATAGCCATCCGATCGGATTTCATTGAAAGAACGGTTAAATAATGTGGTTCTTTGACAAATTTCGTGGACAGTCGGATTAGAAATCCTTGTCCTCCACAAGGCTTGTCAAAGAACCAATAATGTTACAAGTCTTTCTCTTCCTGTTTTAGTTTAGTTTGAAGAACCTGTTTTACCAAATGAATCCCATCCTTTTCCAATCGGATCAACTTTCGTTTATACAGCCCGCCGATGGCTTGTTTGAAAGTCTTTTTGCTCATCTGCAATTCCTTTTTGATGAGGGTAGCGTCGCTTTTATCGTGCAATGGCAAGAAGCCATTATTGGCTTCCAATCTTGATAAAATATCCTGGGCACTGGCGCTTATTTTTTCCACGCCTGAAGTAAGGTCGAGCGATATGTCAATTTTCCCGTCGTCCCGGATTCTTTTCACAAACCCTTTACAATTATCACCTCGTTCTATATTTTGGAATAGCTCATTTGCATAGACCAAACCTTTGTAGCGGTGGTTGACGATGACATTGATCCCCAACTCGGTTTCATTGTCGATCAGTAAATCTACCTCATCACCAGCCTTGAGGTCAATATTATGTTCCTTCAAAAACTTAAGGTACCTACCTGAAGCAACCAGCCTGTCCGTTTGCTCATCGAGATAAAGGAAGACAATGTACTTGTTGCCCGCAGACATTCGACCCGGCTGTTCTTTAAACGGCACAAGGAGGTCTTTGTCAAGCCCCCAGTCGAGGAAAGCACCGTACTCGTTGACATCCCTAACCTCCAATAACGCAAATTTGTGCAAGGTGATTTTTGGTTCTTGCAAGGTTGCGGTAGGCCTGTTTTCGTGGTCTTTGAAAACAAACACCTTGAGCATGTCGTCCTCGTACAAATCATCGGGGATATACTTATTGGGTAGCAATGCCTCTTTTCCATGCTTATCTTCTAGGTAGATGCCGTTGTCGGTCTGACGCACAGCACGTAGGTTGTTGTATTCCCCTATTTTAATCATGTTATTATTTTACTGGACTATAAGATTTTAGATAATTCATTGCAATGAATGTATAGCGAATCCCCAGATTCGCCTGTATCTAGGCTAAGAAAGCAGCGAATCTGGGGATTCGCTATACATTGAGTTCATCGTAACTTGAGTTATCTAACCTCCAATCCGCTATCAATTTTAAAATATAAAACAAGCTCACGCTCCCCAGCAGGTGCTTGATCGTGTGCCCGCTCCAGAACCCCAAAGTTGCAAATATTTCAACATCAAAATACTCGGCCAATTTTGCTAAAATATACCAGCCAAGAATCAGGTAAATATATTTTGTGTAAGCTACTTTGCCCGGTAACAAGATAAGCAGGAATGGTACGACCACCATCGGGAAAAACTGCACAAAAGCATAGAACCGCAAATCGCCATGTCCTGCCATTTCCGTGAAATGCCAATGCAGTACACTGAATATGCCCAGCGGAATGGCAATAAAAAACGCTATCCGCCCTTGTTTTTCACCGATATAATCAAAAACCAGTAAAGCGAGCAATGGCATAAACATCAGGGTCATGGGCAGCCTATCCCAAACGAGCGTGAAATTGTCAGGCGCCCAGTGATAATAGGCCGATCCAAAAAAGGCCGCAAAAATCCCAATGCTCAATAGCATCGGTATCCACCGGACAATGCCCACGGAGCGGTTTGACCAGTTCGCAAAGCTGTGCCAAATGCAATAAGCCCCGATGAACAGCATTGGCAAGTTGCTCGCCACATTCCAAAAATTTGGGATACCCAAAATAAAGCGCTGATCGGCAAATTGGTGATAAGCAGCATCCTGCGATATTGGGTCAACCAAAGACAACCCAATGATGGATCCGATCAAAAGAACACCCAAAATGTACATTGGCCCTTTCGGCATGGATTAGTTGTTTTGGCAAAGATATAAATGATTAGGGTCCTTGATATTTGATCGACCAAAACAATTTGGTTTATTTTTTAAACTAAATGTCATATTTGTTTCAAATTTTATTACATTCGCCAATGTAAATCCTTTTTTTTCATCTAAGGAAACTGGAAATAAATAACCTACCCATTTGACTTGCTCTTTTTCCCTCATGCTGTGTTGCAAAAATCGTCATGTAGCCCTGCTATGCTTCTCTTTTGCACCTTGCCTGAGAAAAAAATAGCGGCGTCAAATTTGGGTATCTTATATATTTCCAACTCCCTAAATCAAAACACAATGAATATCAACAAAATGCTGCTCGGGGCCCTTGCCGGGGGAGTAGCCTATTTCTTATTGGGCTGGCTCGTGTACGGTATCCTCCTTTCCAGCGTATTTGCAATTGCCGAAGAAACTCGCACAGTCATCGCCAAAGAGCAATTTGGGATGACTGCCATGTTTATCAGTTGTTTGGCCTACGGCTTATTATTAGCTTATATTTATGAGCGATGGGCAAATATTTCCACCTTCGTGACCGGTGCAAAAGCTGGTGCAGTCATCGGTGCCCTGGCAACCATTTGGGTCAATATGAGCATGTTCGCCATGTACAATTTTGTCACCTTACAAAATAGCGTCATTGACCTATTCGTCCATGCTGCCGTAAGTGCGCTTGTTGGAGGGGTCGTTGCATATGTGCTGGGCAAGGGGAAGTAAAAAGATTTGATTTAAGATGTATGATTTCCGAAATTAGAATTTTGATTTTCGTGACGTATACACCTAAACAACGTACCTCACCAATCAAATATCAAACATCATATAACCATAAATCTTAAATCAAAAAATAAATTATTAAAACAATAATCACGATAGACATTTAAGGTGTCTTATTAAAACAGGTTTCCACAATACACTTTTCACAAACTAATAAGTCCGAATTATTATTTTTTAAAAATGAATTCAGACTTCAAATTATTTCAACTATGACAATTAATTGGATAGCGATTATAGTCGCTGCATTCGTTCCCACCATTATTGGTTTTATTTGGTACAATCCAAAAGTATTTGGCACTGCTTGGATGAAAGCGGCTGATATGTCCGAAGAAAAAATGAAAGGTGCAAACATGCCCATGATCTTTGGGGTATCGTTTGTCCTTAGCCTTCTTTTGTCCATGTCCATGATTACCATGTCCGTTCACCAAAACAACATCCCAGGTGTTTTTATGGTTGGAAACGAAGAGCCAGCTGCTGATTCTGAAGAGGGAATCTTCATCGCTGACTTTATGGAAAAATACGGCAGCAGACATCGCACGTTTGCTCACGGTCTCATCCACGGTATTTTCGGCGTCTTGTTTTTTGGGCTCCCGATATTAGGCACGAACGCGTTATTTGAACGCAAGGGATTCAAATACATCGCCGTGAATGTTGGCTATTGGATGCTCACAGTGGGCATAATGGGCGGGATCGTTTGTGGTTGGGTCTGAGGCTCACAAAACAAAAGGCTTTCGCTGTTGTTGATTTAATTTCAACAACTCAAAAGGAAAGGGGCACTTGGTCAAAGTGCCCCTTTTTTCAAAATCACTTATGCGCGCCAGGGCTTTATTTTTTCTGCTTTTAATATTGGGATTGTTTTTCCTGTTGGATTGGTCGGTTGTCCAAAACCTCCTTCCTTTATTTCATTTTTCAGAAAATAATTTAGCAGCCAAATTAATACAATCAGTTTATTGGTCAATAAATATAGGGCTACCCATATTTATGATATTAAGTTTTTTATTTGTTGGCCGAAGCAAACAATTAACTGCCAGATTGGGCAGTATATTTATCACTTTATTTTTTACGAAAATTATTTTTTTAATCGGGTTATTGTTTGGTGAAACAATAAATTTATTGGACGCTGGCATTTCCAATATTATTTATCCAGAAAATAATATTGGAATAATAATTAACCATGAATTATTTAAAAGCCAACTCGCTTTGGGTTTTGCTGTCATTCCTTTTTTTTTATTTATTTATGGTATTACAAAAGGAAAATATAGATATACCGTCCACCGTCACACACTCTATTTTAAAGATTTACCACCTGCCTTTGACGGGTTCACGATTACCCAAATATCAGACGTGCATTCAGGAAGTTTTCACAACAAAAAAGCAGTTGAAAAAGGAATTGATTTAATCAATAAACAAGCATCTGATCTATTCATTTTCACAGGGGATTTAGTCAATAATTCAGCCACTGAAATTGAACCGTGGATCGATTCTTTTAAAACAATTAAAGCACCTTATGGACAATACTCCATTCTTGGCAACCACGATTATGGGGACTACGTAACTTGGCCGACACCAGAGGCAAAGTCAGCAAATATGCAGCGATTGAAACAGCACCATGCAGCCATCGGTTTTCGCCTTTTATTGGACGAACATATAATACTCGAAAAGGAGGGTCAAAAAATCGCCCTGCTTGGCGTGGAGAACTGGGGCATCGGTTTTGGCAAGCGGGGCAACCTCGGCAAAGCACTCCACAATATTCCTCCCGGCATTTTTAAGATCCTGCTCTCCCACGACCCCAGCCATTGGGATCACGAGGTCAGGAATCACTACCAAAACATAAACCTGACTTTCTCCGGCCACACCCACGGCATGCAATTAGGCATCGAAATATTTGGTTGGAAATGGAGTCCGGTCAAGTTCCGCTACCCCAAATGGGCCGGGCTTTATGAAGAAAATAGCAGGTACCTTTATGTGAACCGGGGCTTTGGGTTTTTAGGTTTTGCAGGCAGGGTTGGTATCTGGCCAGAGGTCACGGTGGTGACGTTGAAGAGAGAGATATGAAATTGGGTTTTACAAAAAAAGTTACCTTAGCAAATAAAAAATCAGCACAATGAAAAAACTTGCCTTTTTCGTTACCCTTTCTACCCTATTATTCTTTCTTTCAAATTGTAAAAATGAGCAAGCCTCTGCTCCAGAGGGAGAACATCTCGGAGAACTCCATGTGCAATTTACCGGAAACAAAACAGCCATGCCACATTTTGTAAAAGGTTTGAAACTTTTGCACAATTTTGAATACAGTGATGCCTGTACTGAATTCCTTAAAGCACAAGAAATGGATTCAACTTTTGTCATGGCACATTGGGGCGAGGCCATGACTTACAACCATCCGCTGTGGCGTCAACAAGACTACGAAAAAGGACAAGCGGCCCTTGGAAAATTGGCCGATACGCCAGAGGAGCGCAGCATCCTTACCCAAACTGATTTGGAACGTGATTTCCTGCAATCAATGGAACTCATGTATGGTCCAAACGGAGCAAAAAAAGATCGGGACAGCATGTATTCCAAACAACTGGAAATGATGTACAGCAAATATGAAGGCAATGAAGAAGTAGCGGCATTTTACGCACTTTCATTGTTGGGAGCGGTAAAAGTAGGTCGGAATGTTGAGGCTTATGAAAAAGGAGCAAAAGTCGTGCAAGGCATTTTGAATACAAATCCAAACCACCCTGGCGCGCTGCATTATTTGATACACAGTTATGACGATCCAGGACATGCCCCACAGGCGCTGCCCGCGGCATTCAGCTACTCCAAAGTGGCTGCCGATGCGACCCATGCCCTGCACATGCCATCACATATTTTTGTAGCTGTCGGCATGTGGGATGAAGTTGTGAAATCAAACATCGCCTCCTGGGAGGCAAGTGTAAAAAGTGTCGAAGAGAATCCAACTAGCGAAAATTTTGGCAGTTACCACGCCTTGCATTGGTTGATGTACGGCCTGCTGCAACAAGGCCGTTTTGACGAGGCACACCAACTCGTCTCTGACATGAATAATTATGCCACGGAGAAACCAACCGCCTCAGCCCGCGGCTACCTCATTTCAATGAAAGGCAACTACCTGGCCGAGACAGGTGACTGGACGGGCGATGTGTCTGAATTTACGGCAGACGTGGAAGACCTCAACATTACGACCAGGGCGCGTGAACACTTTCTAAATGGCATGAAAGCTTTTACAAACAAAAACACGGAAACGCTCACCGCCATCATCGTTGAAATGGAAACAGAGCGGACAGATGCCTCCACCTTCATCAGTGAGGAAGGCGTCCCAATGTGTTCGACTGGTGCCAACCGACAAGCTCCTAATCAAGCCGACATCGACCAGGCACTGGTAATGGAGATGGAATTGAGAGGCTTGTTGACCACGTCAGGGACAGTGGACAAAGATGCCGGAAAATGGTTCGAAAAGGCCACTGACCTCGAATCGGCTACGAGTTATTCCTACGGCCCCCCGACCATAGTCAAGCCTTCATACGAAATGTATGGCGATTTCCTGATGAAAGATGGCCGGGCGGCAGATGCCGCTTTGCAATATGACAAAGCTTTGCAAAAAGGCCCTAATAGAAAGCTGGCACTGCAAGGTAGATTGAATGCTGCCAAGCTTTTGAAAGATGCTGACAAGGTGCAGGAAATAGAGGCGGTCATGGCAGAAGTGGCAGAAAAGATAAGTGGGACTACTTTGTGAAATTGAGAAATTGAGAAATTGAGAAATTAATATTCAAAATGAAAATCAACTACTTGTTTTTCGCGGCTACACTTCTTTTCTTTTCAGCTTGTGAAAACAAGCCTCCAGCGGAAAAAGAAGAACCTGCTACCATTTACGATTGTGAAGTGAGCAAGGCCCAACTCCTCGAAATAGACACGCTTGTTGCAACCATGCAGGCTATCAGCGCCTGGGGCGAAACTGAATCGCTCGATTCAATATCGGAGCTGAACGAGGTAATCACAGCGGAGTTGACAGAATTGCTGTCATGCGCTGCCGTTGAACAGCTCAACCTGACAGACGCATTTGAAAACCTTGGCTACACGCAAACACGGGATGGACATATCCGTAATTTTAACTGGTACGCCAACAACGGTGGTACTTGGTATGAAATGCGGAGCATTTATCAATATTACCCAAATCCACACGAGGCTAAAACAACGGAGGTGGATTATTTTGCGGGAGCAAATAAATTTTACCGATTAAAAACCGAGAAGCCCATGTACCTGGGTTTTGGGTTTGACAGAACCTGCAGTACTTGTGGAGCAGATTACGCGCTGCTTTTTTCTTTCCAAGCTGACACCTTAAATATCCAAAATGTCATGTCGCTCGAATCCCGTTTAGGAAATTTACTAAAGTTTGAGTTCGACACCACTTCCCAAACATTGCATTATGCCGTCGTCATAGACGATATGAACCAAGACTGGGCAGCAGATTTCACAAAATACAAGTTCAGCGAATTGAATATAAAATTGGATAACGAACATGAAGGCTGGCAGCCAGAACCTGGGGCAGACGTGGTGGTGGATTCATTGGTTTTTGACGGGAAGGGGTTTGGGGAGGAATGAAGACAGTACTTGTCAGGGTTTAGCTAAACTCGAAACAATTTAAATAAATGGAATTGAAATAACTGAGACCTATCTCGTTACAAAAATTTTCTCAGTATATATTGTATTTGATAATTGGATTGTCAAAATGTACATTCCGGCAGAAATTTCGGGCAGCTCAATAGGTGATATAGAAGGGAATCGTTTGATTAGTTTTCCGGACAAATCATTTAAATCAATTTGAATAATCTCTTCTTCTGCTATATTTGAAATAGCAATAAACCCATTTTTCACCGGATTTGGATATACTTTTGGTTTTTGATTATTTTCATTTTCCGTGATCGGATTAAGAGATTTATTATTGATGAATTCTATTTCTTCATCGCTTAACAACCTATTGTAGATCCTCAGGTTATCAACCCCTCCTTTAAATACCCTAAAAGGAGGGTTTGTCAATCTTGACCCTAACAGTAAGTTGGAATTATTTTGTACAGAACAGATTGAGTTGTCTAAAAAAGAACCATTTGAAATACCATCAACATATAAATCAAATATGCCATCAGGGTTGCGTTGAACTATAACGTTATGCCACGTATTGTCATTTAATGTAACTGCACTAAAAATTATTGACGAACCACCACAACCAGGCAAGTTGGAATCATATCTTGCAAAAGAAATTCGTCCATGCTTTTCATGTCCACTGTTGTGATATCTAAGAATATAAGGATATGGTACATCGCCGTTATTACTCCATTTTACAATAATGTCATTAACAGTACCATTCAGATCCAGTTGTTCTTCTGGAATATTTAGCCACATCGAAATAGCAAAAGCATCCGAAATTTCGAAATTAATGAGATCACTATTAGGAAATTCAATATAACTATCAACTCCATTCAAATAATACGCACTTGGATCTTCACCATCACAACCTTCTCCTAATACTGCACCTTGTATTTCAGAGGCATGATTATCATTAACGCTTTCGTCCAATGCATTTCCAACAAAGGGGTAGAATGCAACAAGCCCCACTTCCAAGTTAATTTGTGATGTTGCTAAATCCAGTATGAAAAAATTGAAAATAAATAGTGCCAGGAAAGGTCGATAAAGTTTACGCATGGTTTTTTGATTTTATTTGGCACTAAGATAGTGATTTTTCCGATATGTTCAAACTTCAGCTGTTTCGGTTTAAAAGACTCCTTCACAAACACATTAATAGAAAACATGCACTATTTTTCAACGATGTACAATTTGTTGGCCATAAAAATCCATTTTAAGGTATTTACAAAATGAGATCATTTTCTAAGCAATATGAGGTGGTCTAAAAAGTCAGGACAATTAAATCAGAAGCAGGTTCACCTTTTTCAAGTTGCATTCCGAACTCCAAAACACTCTTGATCGCTTTGATAAGCTTTTCGTCGCTCACTTCTATAATCCGATCAATTAACCATAATTTTTCGGCTTTTACATCCATGATATGCGATTAAATCTTTGTGTAATCATTGAATAAAATGTACTGCTTTGCAAAACAAATCTACAAAATACTGCCAACAACTAAAACACTGCCCCCACTTGCGCCCGACCCACATGAACCACATTCGCCTGGCCCGTTTTCCGGCCTTCATAAGTAATCCCGATGCGGATATTTTTGGCCAATTGGCGGTCGAGGGTAATGTTCCAGAGATAATTTTTTCCATTTTGCAGGCCTTTCAAAAAAGCAAAACCAACAGGCGAGTTGGCCTCACCGTTGTATTTGATATTTACCAAAGAAAACTCTGAACGGATGGAGGTTGTCGAACTTTGGTTGAATACGGTTTCCACTTTGATGTCGTTGGTGTTGGCGTTTTCTCCGGCAGTTCCCGATTCGTTTTTAGAAGATTCAAAACTCCAGATCAGCGCCGTGCGGAAGTTGTTGGAAGGCTGGAATGTGAGTTGGGGTTTGGTTTCAAAGGAGCGGATCAGATAGCGGCGATTTTCAAATTGCTCCGAACCCTGTTCGTCAGTACCAAAGGTCAGGGAAGCTTGAAAACTAATGGAGCGGGTCACGTTCCAGCGGCTTTTGAAAAACTGTTTCTGCTGGCGGCGGCTCTCAAACCCTGTGGTCTGCACGAATTTGTTCTGGTTATCGGACATGCCAAATTGCAGGTCAAATTTTGGATCGGCACGGTTGAAAAACAAGGTGTTGTAAATCCCCGACCGAGAGGAAACCAAGGCCGTATCGGCCACATCCAACTGAAAAGGATTCCAGGGGCTAACGCCCTCCGCATCCCGCACTTTTCGTGTAATCTGTAAACTGCTCTGCGTCGAAAAGCGGCTCATGAATTTCATAAAACCCTTTTTGTTGAACCACACTGCTTTTGGTTCGAGCCGCAGGCTTTGGTTGAAAGTCACATTATTGGTTCGGATAAAATCATCGGTAAAAACATTCACCCGCAGGGCATTGGCCACATCCTGAAATGGGGCGATCTCCACCTCGTCCAACTGCACCTGCCCATCGCCGTTGCGGTCCGTCCATTGATGGGTTCCTTCACCCTCTGGCACCTGGAGGTAGGTTATTTCGATTTTGCGCTCCTGCCCGCTACCGATTTCATAACTGGTGTTCGATTGTACCACGCCACGCAACAAATTCAGGGTATAATTCAATCGGCCAAGATAAGTTTCCGAGGGATCGAGGTTGGTTAGTTCTTCGTCTTCAATAGTCAATTTGCGATAGGTAAAATTCCAACTTAAACGGGAGTTGCGGCTCTGCCGCCAAACGCCCTCCACGTTGAGTTCGTCGGCAATGGTCGAGGAGGAAAACTTACTACCAGTTGGCGCATGGTCTTTACGGCGCTGGTAACTTGTCTTTATTCCAAAATCCTCATTCTCAGGACTTTCCACAAACACTTTCAGAATGTCATAGTAAAAACTTGCTCGGTTCAGCGTATCCATCCCACTTACTATTTTGGTATAACGACTGTTCCGTTCCCGCTCGCCATACACGCCAGTTCGCCAGTATTTTTGTCCAGAACTATCTCGGAATATGGGCACAGTCAAATTAAACTTTGGCCGAAAAAATTCGCTCCGCTCTCCCTGTACATTCCCCGCGCTCCCTGTTTTATCCGTGGTCAGCAAATCCCCCTGCGCCCAAAATTCATAGCCATTTTTTTGAAACGAGTATTTCCCGAAATGCTTTGTCCCGGTATAAATGGTGTCCTGGAAAAAGCCACCAAAACGGTATTGCAAACTTCCCGCCTTCGGACTTTTCAATGTAAAACCTGCGCTGGCCAATTGCTCATTGGTTTCGCGTTGCACAATGCCCACGTCGTTTGCCCCAGTGTTCACATTCCAGTCACGGGTAAATTCAGAAGGACGGTAAGGGTTCAGTTCCTTGAACTGGTGCTGAGTGAATTCATAATCGCCGGAGAGTTCGAGACTCCAGTTTTGAGTTTTGAGTTTTGAGTTTTGAGTGTTTTCACTTTTTACTTTCTCCTTTCTACTTTCTACTTTTCCCCTTTTCCTTTTCCCTTCAAAATCCACCACATGCCGCACGCCCACCGACCCGGCCACTCCAGCATTGTCGTCATTGCCAAACTCCGACAGTCGGTTTTTATCAAAACTGCTAATCGCAATTTCTGCCCGCACCTTTGTATTTTTGGAGGGGTCAAATTCCGCCCCAGCAGTGTACAATTGTTGGCGGTTGGGAGCTACTATTTGCCGGATTGGCTCAAAATCGCCAGTGGGTTGGCCAGTGACCAAGTCGGGAGCTACCCAACGGTACACGCGGCCGTTGGCGGAGGTTTCAGTGTCCCGAATATAATTACCGTTGCCTGCACCAACCAAGGAAAAAGTAGCGGTGTATTTGGCCAATTCAGGATCGTTGCTGAAGACCAATATATTATTGTACAAAACACTGCTGACGGTAGTATCTTGCAATTCATAAAGCACCCGAAAAGCGCTGAATTCTGCCACGGTGTCGATGCCGTTCACGATAACATCTTGATCGCCAGCTAATTGCAGGGCTTCCGATTCGAATTGCGAGAATTCATCATCAATGGGCCGACGGCCATCCTGCTCCGAGTAAGTATTCAAGTAAAACCGCCATTTTTCAGTCTTCATTTCCGTATTGAAAGCATAAAGCGAACGTTGGTAATCCTGCACGTTGTAGTCAAATTCCACCACGACCCGACTGTCTTTGGTAATAAGCCTGCGGTTGGTAAAAGTGATGTGCCCAGCGTTATAATCAATCACATAATCAGCATCCAGCCCCCGGACCATCAGTTGGCCATCCACCACGACTTTTTCCGTTCCCGAAAGCACGATGATGAACCGCTCGCCCTCCGCACCTTCCAACCGATACGGCCCCTGATTGCCTTCCTGCGCCGCCAGTGTATTCCTGGCAAATTTGCCCCGTGCCGAACCAATACTGAATTTGGTATCCAAAAATCCGAGATGTTTTATTTGCTGTTTTTTCCCTTTTACATTTTCAGGCAAAAATTGCAGACTATTAATCTTAAATTTCTTGCTGAAAGTCGCTCCCTGCAATTTTTTGTAATAATTCATAAAATAGCTGTTCGGCCTGCCCAGCTCATAATCCCCAGCAATCATTTTGCTTTCCTTTTTTGAAATCTGGATAAAAATCTTGTCGAACTCCCTGAGTTGTTGGGTATTGCCTTCTGGCTGAAAAGGAATATTGTTGTCGGTAATGGCAGCAAGCACTTCAAGGTCACCCAGTTTACCCGCCATTTGCAGGTTGAACTGGCTGTTGAGCACCAAGCTCTGATTATTGCCAAAAGATAGTCCACGGGTGTAACTTCCATTGTAATCCAACCCTTTTTGCGGAAGCAATGGCCGTTCTTGTTCAGCGTATGGATTGTATGGCACACCGATCAGGCGGTCTCCAAAATCTTTATTTAAAATGGAAGAATCGAGCCGGGCATAAGGGGCTGTGAAATCGAAGGGGAGCACCCGGTATTTGATTTTTATTGATGATTGATGATTGATGATCGATGAGTCGAAGGTGATTCGGTTATTTTCGACTAAGTAATTTTTGGGAGGAATAACTTCACCTGTATTTGCGTCTTCAACTTCAATAGTTTTGGGGATAACGGGCAGGCTGTCAATCAGTTGTGGCACACCGAGCACGGGCATGGTCTTGCTGCGCAAATTGGATATTTGCGCAGCGACAAAGATTGGCAACAAGACCAGTAGCGCTGTGTACAGGGTTTTTACCATATCGAAATCAAACCTATCAGAATATCAAACCTGATTTATGGCTTCCAAATGAACGCAAATTAACAGACTTTATGGCCTCCGAACAGCCGAAGTTGTCGGTTGCGAAACTGAACCATTTATCTAAACGGTAATTCCGGTATCTTGTGTCAATATTAATGGAATGGAAAGCAATTCCCTTGTCAGTGAGTAGTCGGATATATTCATGTTGATATTTTGCCTTAGAAAGATATGGACTCAAAGCAGTTGGACCGAACTTACAATCTATGGAAAATTGCTCCAATACCAACAAAAATGAATACATTTACCATTCCGCACAATTACACCTTTCCTTTGAATGATTGGGCAATTATCATTTTCCAACATTAACCTTTATCAAATGAATGAATCTATCAAACATTTCTTTGTAGTACTGGTATTTATCTGTGCAAGCCAACTTCAATCGCAAACCAACAACATCCTTTTCATCCTCGACGGCTCTGGTTCAATGTGGCAAAAAATTGAAGCCGAATACAAAATCGCCGTTGCCAAAACGGTCATGAAAGACCTTGTGGCCAAACTCCCTGACGGCACCCGTGCTGGCCTCGTCGCTTATGGCCACAACCGTAAATCCGATTGTGAGGACATCGAAACGCTCGTTCCGCTTCGCCTGCTCGACAAGGCCGCTTTTACTGCCAAACTCGATGAAATTGACCCGCACGGGATGACTCCGATCGCCAAATCCATTCAACACACTTTGCGTATGTTGAAAGATGAAAACACTGAAGTAACCATCATCCTGGTCAGCGACGGCTTGGAAACCTGCGATGGCGATGCCTGTGAACTGGTGCGCCAAGCCAAAGTCAAAGGTGCAAAAATCACCGTACACGTTATCGGTTTTGGCATGCAAGAAAAAGACCTTTCGGCACTAGAATGCATCGCCCAGGCCGGCAACGGCCAATACCTCCCTGCCAACAATTCCAGCGACCTGGCCGACGCCCTCGACCAGACCGTTGAGGAAGTGCCGCAAGGCGACAGTTATCTTTCCGTCAGGACATCCCTGCAAGGAGAGCTGATGGATGCCATCGTCAAGGTATTTAAAAAAGGAGACAAAGATGAGACTATTGCAGGCCGAACATACAGTGCCAGCACCACTAATCCAAGAGTGTTTTTATTGCCTTCTGGCGAATATGAGGTGGAAGTATCTGCGCTTAAGCTGGATGGTAGTCCAGTACAAAAATTTGCAGATATTACGCTCCTTGCTGGCGACACTTTATCGAAAGAAGTGGATTTTACAAATGGAATTATTGAAGTGCTGGTCACCCGCAACGGCGAGCTTTCCGATGCCACTGTCAAAGTAATCAGGCATGGTGAAAAACGCCCAGTTTCGGCCAGTCGCTCTTATAAACACAACAAATCAAACCCGGTCACCTTTAAAGTTTTGCCCGGCAATTATGATATTGAGATCGGAGGGTTGGAAATTGCCGGCGCTCCCATTAAAAAGTTTGAAAACCAATTATTGGAAGGCGGAGGAAAGATTGTTTTGTCCCACGATTATAAATCAGGGGGTTTGAAGGTTGGTGCGAAAACAGAATCAGGGTTGGTAGATTCCACTGTCAAAATCCACTATAAAACAAGTGGTAAGCACGTCAAGAGTGGCCGTACTTATATGCACAGCAAGTCTAACCCAAAAAGCTTTACCCTCGAACCTGGAATTTATAAAGTTGAAATAAAACCCCTCAAGCCGAAAGGGTTGACCAAAAAGACCATCGAAGTGGAAATAAAAGCAGGGGAAAGCCTGGAGAGATGGAGTGAGTGGTAACGGGTGGCCGATACCCCGAACATAAACATGAGTCATCCCATAAGTAAAGTGTACACGTTTTTTCGCTCTTTTGGACTGAAAAACGTGCAAATTCCAGTGGATAAAGGGATAAATGGGACATTTTAGGAAGAATCCTTTAGCTATTGTTCTAAATTATACTCCTG
>JAJCYI010000057.1 GCA_029263015.1 Saprospiraceae bacterium
AAAATGTTACGTACCTACGGCACGAAAAATACCGTTGGTTTGGCATTGCTACCCATGTTCCGTCCCTAACGGGACAATCAAAGGACAGAAACCGCCATAAGCTCTTGATTGTCAAGGATTATTATCCAGAACTCACGTTAACTCAAGTTGCGATGAATGTATAGCGAATCTGGGGATTCGCTATACATTCATCGCAACTTGAGTTACTAATATTCCATTCATCCATGCAAACTACACTTCTGTCTGAATTCTGACGTATTCTTCAACAGTTATATCGATAACAAAAACTTCCCTCGTTATCTTCGCTGCGAAGTTAAAAACAGGTGGGTGGTTTCTGCAACTATTTACTTGTCTCCAATCTCTTTTCAACATTCACTAATCAAAAATAAACCATGATAAAAAAGAACATTTTTAACCGATTGATGATGCTCTCTTTTGTGCTCATTATCGGAAATATGGCTTTTGCACAAGGCGAGGCCAAATTGCCGGAAGGCATAGAAAAAGTAACCTCAGTGGAAGGTATCACTGAGTACCACATGAAAAGCAACGGCCTGAAATTCCTCTTGTTCCCAGATCAATCCAAGCCTACCGTTACGGTCAACATTACTTACCTCGTAGGTAGTCGTCACGAAGGTTATGGTGAAACAGGTATGGCGCACCTGCTGGAGCATATGGTTTTTAAAGGCACGCCCAACCATCCGGATATTCCGCAGGAACTGACCGAGCATGGCGCAAGGCCAAATGGCACGACCTGGTACGACCGGACGAATTATTTTGAAACATTCAACGCCACCGAGAAAAATCTCCGTTGGGCACTTGACCTGGAATCTGACCGCATGGTCAATTCCTACATCAAAGGGGAAGACCTGGAAAGTGAAATGACCGTGGTGCGCAATGAATTTGAAATGGGCGAGAACAGCCCAACCAGCATCCTCATGGAACGGGTGCTCGCCTCATCTTACATCTGGCACAACTACGGCAATACCACTATAGGTGCCCGTGCCGACCTGGAAAACGTGCCAATCGAGCGATTGCAGGCATTTTACAGAAAATACTATCAGCCAGATAATGCTGTGTTGACAGTCGCTGGAAAGATTGATGTGGAGGAGACGCTTGGTATGATCAAAGAATATTTTGGCAAACTGCAAAGGCCAGAACGGGAGCTTATCCCGACCTATACCAAAGAGCCTACACAAGATGGTGAGCGCCTCGTGACGCTCCGCCGCTCAGGCGATGTGCAAGTGGTGTCCTGTACTTATCATACCCCTCCAGGTTCACACCCTGAATATGCAGCGGTAGCTGTTTTGGATGAAATATTGACCAACGAACCTGCTGGCCGCCTGTACAAAGCAATGGTGGAATCACAAAAAGCATCTTCTGTTTGGTCATTTGCCCCAGCGTTGAAAGAGGGTGGCTTTATTTACATAAACGCGGATGTGCGAATGGAAAATTCATTGGATGAAGCAAAAGAAGTTTTATTCAGCACTTTGGATGAAGTAATCAGCAGCCCACCAACTGAAGAGGAAGTGGATCGTGCGAAAAAGCGCATTTTGAAAAATTGGGATCTTCGTTTCAAGAATACAGCAAGTGTTGGCCGTGGGGTCAGTGAGTACATCGCTACGGGCGACTGGCGACTGGCATTCCTCTTTCGCGACAATATTGGAAAAGTAACTTCTGCGGAAGTGATTACCGTGGCTCAGAAATATTTGAAATCCTCCAACCGCACCGTTGGCCTGTTCATTCCTGACAAATCACCTAGTCGATCTGAAATTCCCGATGCGCCAGATGTGGCAAAACTATTGGACGGTTATACTGGAAAAGAAGCTATTGCCGAAGGAGAAGATTTTGATCCTTCCTGCGAAAATATTGAAAGCCGGACCACCCGCGGCGAAGCAGCTGACAAAGGCATAGAGTTCGCTTTATTACCAAAACAAACACGCGGCAATTCTGTAAATGCCCGCCTTACTTTGAGGTTTGGTGATATCAACAGCCTGAAAGGAAATATAACGGCTGGTGAATACGCAGCGTCCATGCTCGACAAGGGCACTTCTGATATGACCCGCCAGCAAATCCAAGATGAATTCGATCGCTTGAAAGCACAAGTAAGGATCGGTGGTGGCTCAAGTTCTGCAACCGTAAGCATTTCCACCGAGGCGGACAACCTCGTGGAAGTGATCGCTTTGGTTGGTAAAATATTGAAAGACCCAGCATTCTCAGAAGAAGAATTTGTGAAACTGAAAGAAGAAGCATTAGCAGGTATTGAGTCGCAGAGCAGTGACCCCCAGGGCCTTGCAGCCAATAAGTATAGCCGCCTGATGAACCCTTACCCTAAAGGCGATGTGCGCTATGTAAATACATTTGATGAAGAAGTGGACGCAATTGAGAAGCTGACCCTTGACGAAGTAAAAGCTTTTTATAAAAACTTCTACGGCACAACTGATGCGACCCTGTCTGTGGTCGGAGATTTTGACCAAGAGCCACTGAAAGAGGCAAGCCTGAAAGCATTCAGCGATTGGAAAAGTCCAAAAGGGTACACCCGCATCCCTGACCCTTATGTTGAGGTGAAGCCTACCAACGAAGTCATCAATACACCTGACAAGGCGAATGCACTTTTCATTGCAGGTATGCCATTGAACGTAAAGGACAACGATCCGGATTATCCAGCATTGGTTATGGGCAACTTCATGCTTGGTGGTGGTTTCCTCAATTCCCGGTTGGCTACGCGTATTCGCCGGAAAGAGGGCCTTAGCTATGGTGTTGGTTCGAGGATAAATGCAAGTGCATATGAGAAGGCAGGTAGTTTCACCACTTTCGCGATCTATGCTCCGGAGAATGCAGAGAAACTGGAAGTAGCATTCAAAGAAGAAATGGAAAAAATGCTGGCTGATGGTTTTACTGCCGAAGAATTGGAAGCCGCCAAATCTGGCTACATCCAAAACAGGGGCATGAGTCGCTCCGATGACCGCTCACTTTCTGGTACTTTGAATGAGTACCTCAATCTTGACCGCAAAATGATGTGGGATGCCGAAATGGAGAAAAAAATCATGGCACTCACACCTGAACAGATTAAGAAGGCTATGAACAAGCATTTGGATATGGCAAAATTGGTCGTTATCAAAGCGGGTGATTTTGAGAAGCCGTTGGAACCTTAGGCCAAGCTCCAGTCAATAATCCGACAACAAAAATGCCGGGGCGGTTTTCCGCTCTGGCATTTTTTATTGCTTTTTCCAAAACAACTCCTTAGAATATCAAAGGCCGTCGAGAGGATATCCGACGGCCTTTTTCAAACCTGTGCCAGGGGTAATCCCTGCCAGAGGTTTCGTATTATTTTGAGGAAAGGATGACAAATGTAAGAAACTAAGAACAAAAAAGCAACAGTTAAGTAGTTGAACTCAACATTTAAAGGTTGAGTTAGCACTATATAAATGTACCCCACCATGAAATAGAAACAAGCTCTTTTACATAAAGCTAGGCATAATTGCCTTTTTACATCCAAAAAAAATTACATTTGGCGTTAGAGAATAGGAAACAAAAAACCTCGATTATGCTAAATTTATCTTATCTTAATTATTTTAGACAAGTGCTAAAACAAAACGAATAACGTATGGATTTTTATGACAAACTCACCGGACTTGATATTTCCATTATAATTGGCTACCTGATTTTTGTTGTTTTATTGGGATTATATTTTGGCACAAAACACAAAAACGCTGAAGATTATTTTCTTGCCGGCCGAAACCTGACCTGGCCACTTATCGGCTTTTCTCTTTTTGCTTCCAACATGTCAAGCAATAGTTTGGTGGGGCTGACAGGCGCTGGGTATGCGGCGGGGTTTAGTGTGTTTAGTTATGAGTGGATGGCGGTGTTGGTGCTTATCCTGTTTGCCGTATTTTTTCTTCCTTTTTATTTAAAGAATAAATTATTTACAGTTCCAGAATTTTTGGAAAAGAGGTTCAATTATTTTACTCGTGCGTATGCTTCGGGCATTTCTATCATCTTGAATATATTCGTGGATATTGCAGCGACTTTATATGCAGGTGGTATTTTAATTCAAATGGTTTTTCCTCAATATCCACTTTGGCAAATAATCGCTTTCCTGTCGGTAGTGGCAGGGCTTTATACTATTTCAGGGGGCTTAAGTGCGGTGGTATATACGGATGCCATTCAAGCCGTTGTCCTGATTCTCGGCAGTATATTTATTACTTATATCGCCTGGGATAAATCGGGTGGTTTTGAGGCAGTCATGGAAATTACAGATCCCTCCCATTTTAATATAATAAAACCTGCAACGGATGAAGAGCTGCCATGGCCAGGGTTGTTTACAGGCGTATTATTATTGGGTTTTTATTTTTGGGGCACCAACCAATTTATTACACAAAGGACATTGGCGGCAAAGTCGAAATCAGAAGGGCAATGGGGGGCTATGTTCGCGGGCTTTTTAAAGTTGAGTATTCTTTTTATTATGATTTTCCCAGGGGCTTTTGCTATTGTACTTTATCCTGACATAGGCGACGTTGATAAACTTTACCCCACTATGCTTTTTGATTTATTGCCAACTGGATTGTTGGGAATTGTGTTAGCTGGTTTTATTGCTGCATTAATGTCAAGTATCGATTCTGGATTGAACTCTGTTTCCACATTGGTGACGATGGATTTTTATCAAAAAATACACCCTAATAAAAGCACGAAAGAATTGATGAAAGTAGGCAGATGGGTTACCTTGGTCATTATGATCGTCGCCACTGCCTGGGCTCCACAAATTGTCCATTTTGAAAAATTATGGGATTACTTGCAGCAGGCATTATCTTGGTTCTGTCCACCGGTATTGGCATTGTTTGTCGTAGGGCTTTTTTGGAAAGGCGCAAATACGAGAGGTGCATTATGGTGTATTATCATCGGAACAATTATTTCTGTTATTTCTATTGTTTTTAATAGCGCCGATTGGAAACCACATTTCCTTTATATGACGGGAATTCATTTTGCAATATGTTGTTTTGCAATTATTGTAGGGTCGCTTTCCGGCATTGGAAAATCAGATATAGAATTAAAAGACCTTGTTTGGTCACCTGCCGAATACCATGCTGAAACAACGGTATTAAAAGAATTGCCCTGGTATAAGAATTATCGCTATCAAGGGTTGATTCTTATTGCAATTGTAATTCTTATATTATTGGCATATTAAGAGGTTGTTAGGAATTTAGCTTCCGGCGAAAAACCGCCACTTTTTTGATGATACTATGTTAAAAAGTTGGTCAAATAGAGCCACCATGCTCCCACTTTTTTGCCTCGTCTCATCAAAAAATTGTCAATTTTTCACTCGAAACCTAAATTCCTAACAACCTCTAATAACTGCTGAATGATGTTGGCACTCCAACGTGCTAATACCATTTTACGTTTAATGATGGAGCAAGCATTAAAAAAAGCGACATCTCTTCTAAAGAATGCCGTTACCGAACATGGCATATTGGCCAGTACCATCGAAGCTGATAATTATAAAAGAATATGGGCCAGGGATGGCGTGTTGGCAGGCATTGCCGGCATTCTATTAAATAATGATGAAATAATAGAGGGTCTCCGCCGCACATTAATTACGCTATCAGAATACCAACATCAGCTTGGCATTATTCCCTCAAATGTTTCATTAAATAAGAATGGTGCAGATTGTAGCTTCGGTAGTATAGCAGGGAGGGTAGATGCTACTTGCTGGTATATCATTGGTGCCTGTTTATATTTAAAAAAATACCCAAATTATGAAAAAAAAGAATGGTTAAAAGAACATATAGATAAAGCATTGCTCACCTTGTCGTATTGGGAATTTAATGCAAAAGGTTTGTTGTATTTGTCAACCAGCGGGAATTGGGCGGATGAATATCCGGTCAAGGGCCACACCTTATATGATAACTTATTGCGGTTATGGGGATTGCGATTGTATCAGGATGTTTTCGGGAATGATGAAACAGCGGAGAACTTGCATTTTATCAAAGAAAAAATAAGAATTAATTTTTGGCCCGAAGAAATAAACAGCACTTCAAAATATGTTTATCATCCTCGATTATTTATTAATTCAAGCAGGAAAAAATTAAATCATTGGCTTTGTTATTTAGCACCCGAGGGATTTAATACCACTTTTGATGCAGCTGGAAATGGACTGGCCTTATTGTTAAACATTGGAGATGAAGAAAAGACAGATACAGTCTGTAATTATTTGTCATCCATGTTTTCTTATTTGGGTTCGGAATTGATCCCCGCTTTTTGGCCGCCTATCCATCCAGTTGATGATGACTGGTCTGCCATTGCCAATAATTATAGTTTTGATTTTAAAAACAATCCATATCACTTTCACAACGGCGGAATATGGCCCGTTTGGATGGGACTTCTTGCCCTGGGGCTTGGACAACATGGAAAAAAAGATTTGACTAAAAAAATATTAAATGCCTATTTTAAAATTGAAACCCCCGAAAATATCCTATTTCACGAATACATTAGTTCTGACGAAATGAAACTATGCGGGAAAAAACAGCTTTGTTACAGTGCTTCTGGATTGGTATTTATGGTGAAAGCATTGGAAGGCAAAGACACTCCAAATTTCAATAACTTGGTAGGCCTAATATTATAACACATGATCGGAGATATAATTGACATTGAAGAACGTCACCTTGAGCCTGCAATTAAAATTGTTTATGCTATTAAGGGTAATATTAAAGCTTCTGACAAGTATGTAATCACTGTTAGTGGTGAATCGGGCTGTGGTAAATCAACCTTGGCTTTGGCTTTGCAGAAAGTGTTAGAATACGAAAAAATAACTTGCTTTATTTTCCACATGGACGATTATTTTAAATTGCCGCCCGCTACCAATCATGAAGCTCGCCTAAAGGACATTAATCATGTTGGGACAAAGGAAGTCCATCTCGATTTATTGCAGGAACATATTAATGCATTTAAAAAAGGTGTAGTTATGATCGAAAAACCCTTGGTGCATTATAAAGAAAATAATATTTTGAGTGAAGGAGTCGATTTGTCAACATTCAATGTGGTTATTGCAGAAGGGACTTTTACGACATTATTGAATAATATTGACACTAAAATATTAATGCTCCGAAATTATCTTGACACTTATGAGAACCGCAAAAAAAGGGCGCGGGATCCCATCATTCCTTTTAATGAAAAAGTACTGGAAATAGAACATGGTATTATTTCACCTCATGCCAGTTTGGGAAATATTTTAGTGGATAAAAATTATGGAGTAAAAATAAAAACGGAGTAGGCGCCGAATGCATAGAATGGCATCAATTTACGTGTCTTGGGTTGATCTTATTTGTCATGCAAGCACTGCGGCTGAGCCTTTAGGTATATTGATCTGAAAGGTTGTCCCCATTTCGGAGGTTTCTGTAACGACAATATTGCCGCCCAGTTTCTCAGCTATTTTTTTTGAAATGGAAAGCCCCATTCCAGTGCCGTTGTATTTGTTTTGTGTGTGCAGTCTTTTAAACATTTCAAAGACTGCCTCTTTATGGGTCACGGGGATGCCGATCCCATTGTCTTTTATTCGGAATATATGGTTTTCCTCATCTTCACTATGATCCACTGTTACGTTGGGATTTTGGCTTTCGTTGTATTTTAGTCCATTCTCAATGATGTTTTTGTAAAGAACAAACAATAATGAATGGTGGGAATTGATAACTGGAAGCACACTGGTAGCAGTTACAGTTGCTCCTTTTTCATTTATCTTGAAACTCAGTGTTTCGATAACCCTTTGCAAGAGATCGTTCAAGTCAACTGGTTTTTGTTTTGGGAGGTGACGCTTTATGTCCGTGAATTCACGAACGTCTTTAATCAGCTTGTTCAAATGTAAAGCCGAGTTTTTAATAAAATCCATATATTCTTTTAAGTCGGGGTCGTCGTGGTTCTTGAGCCGCCGCATGGCTAAGCTCGAAAAGCTGACGATATTGCGGAGCGGTTCTTTGAGGTCGTGCGAAACGATGTGGCTGAAACGTTCCAGTTCAATGTTTGAATTGGTAAGCTCGGCAGTCCTTTTTTCTACTTCATGCTCCAAAAGGCGGTTGTACCGTTTTTTCACAAGGTTGCTCCTGTACAAAAAATACAAAACAGAGATAGCCAATGCGATTAACAATAAAGCTGCAATGTTCAAAGCCGATTTTTGTCTTAATTGTGCTTCGTTTTTAGCTTGGGTCTCTTTCAATAGTTGGTTTTCGTTTTCCTTCAGCCGGAGTTCGTTCAGGCTCTCTGCCTCTGCCAGGTAGCGCAATTTTTCTGTATTGAAAATATTTTCTTTTGCCAGTTGCGTTTTCTTATGGTATATGAGGGCATTTTTGAAATCTTTGTCTTGAAGGTAAATGGTTTCCATAACTTCGTAGCAATCGGGCAGGGCAGACGTCACATCGGAGTCAATGCACAAAGCTAGTGCTTCTTCAGCATGTTTAAAGGCTTCCTCTCTTTTTCCCAATTTTTGATATGCCTTTGCCAAGGCCAGGTTAGAAGTAATGATGTGGACCTTTCCGTTCAATTGCTCTGCAACTGCCAGCCCATATTTGGCAACATTGAGGACCTGGTCGTAATTCCCTCGCGCAAGGTGATATTTGACCAGCCCTTCCACGCTCATACCGACCAAATAATTGTCCCGTTCCGTTTTAGCATATTCAAATGAGCGGTTATAATAATATAATGAGGAGTCGGGCATATTGCGCGATTCAAAAATATCGCCCATCATCCGGCATCCAACAGCGAGGTCGAATACCTCCTTGGAGTGTAAAAGCGAGAAGTGGGCATAGTGCGAAGCCTTGTCGAAGTCGCCTACTGCATAGTAAAGCTCACTGATACTGCCCAAGATGGTCGCTTTGCTCTCAGGCGATTTTTCGTTGGCAATTTGTAGTGCTTGGAAATAATATTTCAGTGCTTCTTCATACTTGGCAAAGTTGAAATAGGCATATCCAATGTTGTTTAATAAAATTGCTTTCTCGGCATGGAGGTAGAGGTCTGATGTGGCTTCTGACTTTATCATCTCCTCCACGATTTCGAGCGACCTGCTGTACATTTTGATCGCATTCGAATATTCCCCCTTATCATCAAAAGATATTCCCAGCCAAGATGAAACTTCTTCTTGTGCCTGGTAGTCGCCCAATTTTTCGGCCAAGGAGAGGCATTCCAATCCATACTGGATGCACTTATCTGCATTTTCGCTTACCATCTCGCCCGAAATGGCGAGCAATGTTTCCAGCCGCTGCGAATCACTTTCCAAGAGGCCAAGGTTGGCAATCAGGCTGTCCACGTATTTAGTAGAAGGGTTCAGCAGGTCATTTTTGAGCATGCTGTCTGCATTGAAATTATGCTGTGGGAAAAGCTGGGCAATTGGTACAACTGTAATCACATAGGCTAGGATGATGTAGATTAGACAAGAAGTTTTCAGGTAGGTAATTCTGTTCAGCATTGGCAGAATGTCATTTTAATTCAATTAGCTGGCAATAAATTTATCAGTCTTTTTTTTTGAGAAAAAAGATAAGAGTGTGAAACTTGATATCTGGCTATGGGAAGGGGAGCTAAACTCGGAGGGAGGTCGATACATTGTTTTGTTTTGACAAGAATAATGCCATCATAAGGCCATTGCTGGCTGTGGTTCCCAGCCATTTTAGAAGATTTCAGACTCAATATCAAAATACCTAAACCCTGACCTCCGCCAAGCTCAAAAATATTGGAGTAACAGAACGGGCTTGTGGAAAACTTTCCTGCTCGTTCATCCGGCCCGCCTTCCCAATTTGTTTTAACTTCGCAAAATGAGTTTCTGAGTTTCTGAGTTGGAGTGCCCTCAAATACTCAGAAACTCACACCCTCAAAAACTCAAAAACTCACATCATGCCAAACTACTGCCACCTTCACTGCCACACACAATTTTCCCTGCTCGATGGTGCTTCCGACATCGCCAAGATGATGGACAAGGCCAAGGCCGATGGGCAAAAAGGTGTTGCCCTGACCGATCACGGGAACATGTTCGGTGCCTTTCATTTCGTCAACGAGGCCAACAAGAGGGACATCAAACCAATACTTGGCTGCGAGTTTTACGTAGTGGAAGACCGGCACAAGAAGCAGTTCCTCCGCTCACACAATGAAAAAGACAAGCGGTACCACCAGCTCATGCTGGCAAAGAACAGGCAAGGCTACGAGAACCTTTCAAAGCTGTGTTCGCTTGGTTTCATCGAAGGGTTGTATGGGAAATTTCCGAGGATTGATAAAGAACTGATTGAAAAATACCACGAGGGCATCATTGCCACTTCCTGCTGCATTGGTGCGGAAATCCCTCAGACCATTCTAACAGGTAATATTGAGAAGGCAGAAGAACTGCTCAAGTGGTGGCTCAACATTTTTGGCGAAGATTACTACATAGAACTGCAACGCCACCGTGGGCTGGAAAAGATTGACGATACGGGCATGAGTCAAGAGGATGTGAACCAAGTGCTTTTGGGCTTTGCCAAAAAACACAATGTCAAGGTCATTTGTACCAACGATAGCCACTATGTGGAGGAAGAGGATTCTGGCCCGCACGACATTCTCCTCTGTGTGAACACCAACAGCTTATTGGAAGATACCAAACGCTTCAAGTTCCCGTCGAGTGATTTTTATTTCAAGACCCAGGATGAGATGAACAAGCTCTTCCTCGACGTGCCACAAGCGGTAGATTATACGCAGGAAATTTTTGATAAAATAGATCCCCTCGAACTTACCCGCGATGTGCTACTCCCTGCCTTTCCTGTGCCCAAGGACTTTAAAACACAAGACGATTACCTTCGTCACCTGACTTTTGAAGGGGCAAAAAAACGCTATGCCACAATCACATCTGAGATTAAGGAGCGGTTGGATTTTGAATTGAATGTTATCAGAAATTCAGGCTATCCCGGTTATTTTCTCATCGTTCAGGATTTAACAACGATGGCTCGTCAAATGAACGTTTCCGTTGGCCCGGGAAGGGGTTCGGCGGCTGGTTCGGCAGTGGCCTATTGCATTGGCATCACCAATGTGGACCCTATCAAGTACGACCTGCTGTTTGAGCGGTTCCTCAACCCTGAACGGGTGAGCATGCCCGATATTGATATTGACTTCGATGACCGTGGGCGCGACAAGGTGATTGATTATGTATTGGAAAAATACGGGAAGATGCAGGTGGCACAGATCGTCACTTACGGCACAATGGCGGCCAAGTCATCGCTCCGCGATGTGGGCCGTGTAATGAACGTGCCGCTGCCAGAAGTGGATCGAGTAGCCAAAACCTTTCCGCATCAATTGGGCGCCACCCTGGCACAGGTGCTTGCTGAACCCAACGTAGCCCCAAAGCTTAAAGAAAAGCTCAACGCGGAGGATGTCGAGCGTGCCCGACAATTCCGTGCCCTCGCCAATGCCGACGACAAGATCGGCCAAATGATCCAAACGGCGCGTAAGCTGGAAGGTTCGGTGCGAAATACAGGCATTCATGCCTGCGGCGTCATTATTACGCCCGACGACATTACGAAGTACGTGCCCGTGACCGTTGCCAAAGACAGCGGCTTGCTCGTCAGCCAGTTCGATAATAGTGTGGCCGAGGATGCTGGTCTTTTGAAAATGGACTTTCTTGGACTGCGCACGCTGACCATTATCAAAGATGCGGTTCGCGTCATCAAGGAGGTGCATGGCGTGGAAATCAATACCGATGAAATTCCGCTTGACGACCTTAAAACGTATGAACTATTTCAGCATGGTGCAACAGTCGGTGTATTTCAATATGAAAGTGACGGGATGCAGAAGTACATGAAGGAACTCAAACCGACCGAGTTTGAAGACCTCATCGCCATGAACGCACTCTACCGCCCTGGGCCGCTGGCCTATATCCCAAATTTCATCAACCGCAAACATGGCCGTGAACCGATCACATATGACCTCCCAGCGATGGAGGAGTATTTGAAGGACACTTATGGGATTTCAGTTTATCAGGAACAGATCATGTTGCTGTCGCAAAAACTCGCCAATTTCACCAAAGGTGAGGCCGACGTATTGCGGAAAGCGATGGGTAAAAAACAGAAGGCAACATTGGACAAGATGTTCCCCAAGTTTATCGAGGGTTGTAAAAAGAACGGTCACTCTCAGGACGTTTGTGAAAAGGTCTGGAAAGATTGGGAAGCCTTTGCCAGCTATGCTTTCAACAAATCACATTCTACCTGTTATGCATATATAGCCTTCCACACGGCTTACCTGAAAGCCAATTATCCAGCCGAGTTTATGGCCGCCGTGTTATCGAACAACATGCACAACATCAGTGACATCACCAAGTTTCTAAGGGAATGCAAACGAATGGGATTGGATGTGTTAGGGCCGGACATCAATGAATCGGTTTCCGATTTTACGGTCAACAAACAAGGGCAGATCCGGTTTGGCCTTTCCGCCCTTAAAGGTGTTGGTGAAGGCCCCGTGGAGGAGGTGCTGAAAGAAAGGCAGGATGGTCATTTCAAGGATATATTTGATTTGGTGAAACGCCTCAACTCCAAAGCGGCCAACAAAAAAGTAATGGAGAGCCTTACCTATGGTGGCGCCTTTGATTGTTTTGAGAATCTCCACCGCCGACAATATTTTACCCCTTCCGGTAAATACGATAGTTTCATCGAGCACATCCTCCGCTATGGCAGCGATTACCAGGCACAAGTGGCCAGCGCGACAACCTCCCTGTTTGGTGATATTTCTGCTTTTAATATCGAAGACCCTGTTTCGCCAAAAGCAGAACCGTGGAGCCTTATCGAAAAGCTGGAAAAGGAAAAAGAAGTTACTGGCATTTATATCTCTGGCCATCCGCTCGACGACTATCGCATGGAAGTAGAAAAGCTTACTACTTGCACCCTCGAAGAATTGGAATCTAAAAAAGGGCAGACGGTAAAACTCGCAGGAATCGTCACCTTGGCCAGCCATCGGATCAGCAAAAAAGGTACTGGCTGGGGTATTTTCAACATCCAGGATTTCAACTCCTCCCTCGAATTTCCGCTCTTCAGCGATGACTACATGAAGTTCAAAGGCTTCTTTGAACAAGGCAACTGTATCTTCATCACGGGCATTTACGAACAGCGCTGGGGTCGGGAAGGTGAATACCAACTGAAAGTAAAAGAAGTGACCATGCTGGAAAACGCTGGACAGAAAGTCGCCAACTCTATCACGCTGAAATTGCCGGTGGAAAACCTGACGCAAGAAATGATAGATAAACTCGACGGCCTCTGCAACCAATACAAAGGCAAGCACAAACTCCACATCACTTTATTGGACTACACCAACCGCACGAGTATGCCTTTTGTCTCGACGACAAAAAAGGTGAGTGTGGACAATGATTTTGTGTCGGAGTTGGAAGGAATGGGCTTGGAATACGTGGTGGGGTGAACGTCTTCTGAAAGGGTGGGAATTAAATTCCCACCCTTTCAGAAGACGTTCGGGAATTAAACCACTTGGCTAAACAACACACCTTCCGGTTTCTTCGCCCAATACCTTGCATCCAATGCCATACAGATATTGCGGATGAACATACTGCCTTTTTCTGTGACTTTCAACTTGAAAGGCTCGCGTTCAACCAGGCCGTCTGACTCAAGTTCCCCTAACCTCTCAAGTCCTATGAAAAAAGCATCGCACTGATCTTTTTTATCAATCCAGTTTGTTTCGTAGCGGCACATGATATTGAGGATATGGCGGCGGATGATTTGATCCTCTTCGGTAAGTAGGTGGCCTTTGGTGATGGGCAATTCTCCTGCCGAAATCCGTTCTTGATAGGTCTCGATTTTCTTTTCATTTTGCACAAACCCATACCAGCTATCGCTGATTGAAGACGCACCAAGTGCCAAATTCAATTGTGTCATATATGGAGTATATCCCATAAAATTACGGTGCATGGTGCCTGCTTTAAAAGAAGTGTAAAGCTCATCTTCTGGCAAGGCAAAATGATCCAATCCAATTTCATGGTAACCTGCTTTTGCCAGCAGTTCTCGCCCCAATTCGTACAGCTCCCTTTTTTGTTTGCCCAGCGGCAAATCTGCCTCCGAATAGGCTCGTTGGCTAGGTTTCACCCACGGCACGTGGGCATAGCTATAAAAGGCAATCCGCTCGGGACGCATGGTGTTGAGCTTTTCAAAATTAGAACGGATGTTGTCAGCTGTTTGCAAGGGCAGCCCAAAGATGAGGTCAAAGTTTATTGACTTGTAACCAACTGTTCGTGCTTGTTCCACGACCGTTTTTACCTGTTCGTAACTCTGATCCCGGTTGATGATGCGGAGAATTTCGTTGTCGAAATCCTGCACGCCGATGCTGATGCGCTCGAAGCCAAAAGAGGCCAGCGTTTGCAGGTGCTCCAGCGTGGTATTGGCAGGGTGCGCCTCAAAGCTAAAGGCATGTTCATTTGCTGTTTTGGCTTTACTCAATATGCCCTTCATCAAATATGCCAGGCTCTGTGGAGAGAAGAAGGTCGGTGTGCCGCCGCCGAGGTGCAGTTCCCGTATGACGGGCATCTCTGGCAATGCTTTGAGGTACATGTCCCATTCGGCTAGCACTGCATCAATGTATGGTGTTTCGACCTCATGGTTCTTAGTGATGCGTTTGTTGCAACCACAATAGGTGCAGAGTTTTTCACAAAAAGGGAGGTGGATATAAAGGCTTATTTCATTGTTTTCGGAAAATGCCTGCTGGACAGTGCTGATCCACGCAGACTGGCTGGGCGTTTCATCTTGCCAAAAAGGCACAGTCGGGTAACTGGTGTAGCGGGGGGCAGGTACGTTGTACTTATCCAAAAGGCTGTGGTTCATATCAACACTGTTTGAGATGTGGATTTTGAGAAATTGCCAGCAATATAAATTTCCAATTTCTCAATTTCCAATTACATCAATACTTGCTGCAAAGCTGAATCGAAAACCAGCACCGGAAGATGATTAAAGTCAGTTTTCAAATTGACTATCCTCAATAAAGAGAGGATAAAGTGGATGCTTGCCATTTAAATTTCACGAGGATATGCCGGGTGCTTTTTCAGTTTTTTGATTTGTGCAATATGCCGGTCTGTATGTGCAATGCCGGTGAGCAATAATTGGTGCAGGTCACGGACGTCACCAATTTTTATTTCTTCAATGGGTTTGTCGCCAGCTTGGTTGCGGAAAGTAAAATGTTTGCGCAAATCTATTTTTGTTGCTTCAACAAAATCACGAAGGCCATCCCTTGCCCTCAGAAAAGCATTTCTTGCTTGCCGCTTAGAACAATATCTTCCGATGGGGTGCAAAAACCACTTTGCCTGGCTCTTGGCGGGGTCGGTTGCATATTTCTGAAAATGGCCATCTTCCCCAGTTGTTATTGGTAAATATTTCACCAGTTCCGGTGTATTGCAAACAGCATATATTTCACGGTAATGCAATTCGTTCTGCACGGTCAGGTGCTCCACAATTTCGGCAACATCCCAGCGGTTTTGATCCTCTCGAAACGACCATTGATCCATTGCAAGGTTTTCTATTTCTTTCATCAATTCATTGGTCGTCCGATCCAGTTCGTCAAGAATGAATTGCCGGTCTTTTTCTGTCCATAACCTTTCGGGGGGTGTTGTTTTTTCAGAAGATATATTAGGTTGCTCTGGTTCGGTCTGGCAACCACTGAACAAAAGATAAATAGGGATGAGGAAATAGATTTTATGTTTCATGAAAAATTGTTTGACCAAAATAAAGGAACATAGAGGAATTAATATTATAGTGCTTCCGAATTATTTCAAAACAAATTCAGAATAATAAAACTCACCTCTTTTCCACAAATGCTCCCGCGCTGCATTCACTCGATAAGAAGGCCGGAAAGCATTAAACCGCAAGCCACTGACCTCTGCAAATTTATCATTATAAATCAACGCAAAATAATCACCATGGTCAACCATGTTGGCCACAAAGTCATAAGTAGTTTTGTCGAAATAATATTCCCAGTTGTCATTGGTGCTGTGGTTTGTGTTTTTATCAGGGTTGTAATCAGCCGCAATGGTATGGACTTCTTTCCCGTTAGGTAATTTTATGATTCCTTTATACGATAATTCCACACCAGGGTCTAACAATTTAAATGGCATGAATAAAACATAATTGGCACTCATACAAATCCGTATCAGTGATTCTTCATTTGCTTCAACAATATTGTTGTTTATTAATTTTTTTGTTTTATTAATATTGTAAATTATTTCGTGCTCCTCTCCGTTATTTTTCCAACTGATGGACATAACCAATTCTGGATTCAATTGATATTTATGGAATTGCATGACATCGCTTTCCACATTTCCCAATGAATCATAAAGTACCGTTCTTTTTTTATAAAAAATAGAATCCTTGGCCTGAAGGGTTTCCCAGCCACCAGCGCGCTCGATGGCTTTTGACAATACCTCTTTTACATTTTGGTCTTTGATGTGGTCAAATGGTGAGGTGGTCTCTGTTGTTTCAGAACAACCAAAAAGAAGTGATAGGAAAGCAACGATAAATAGTAAGTGACGCATATTTATTTATTTTTAAGACCCGATAGATTCGCAAATATAATCTGGAATAATGCCATATGAACGGATCAGAACTTCTGCCCTTTCTTTTCGGGTATTGCCGGTCAGGACGAGGGCGGTGTCCACTCCAAATTTATTGCCGCCAATAATGTCTGTATATAAAGTATCTCCAACCATCAAAATTTCATCTTTTTTATAATTCCCTTGCCGCATCAACAATTCATAAGCATACATAAACATACGGCCATCGGGCTTTCCAAAATGTATGAATTTTTTATTAACTATCTTCTCCACCAGTTCAGCAACACCTCCAGCAGCTATTGCCACCTCGTCATTGGATACCGGATAAGTCAAGTCAGAATTAGCAACGATAGTAGGGATATTTTTTTGCCGCAATAAATTCACCGTTTTTTGTACATCAATGTTCCAGTCGAAACCTTCGTCATCCAAAAAAACAAGTGCCGAAATATCGTCCAAGTCATTTAAATCCAAGTCAGTGATGGCGATTGTTTCGAGCCCAGCTTCTTCAATATAATGCGCTGCATCCTCAGTGCCAAGATAAGTAACTTTACCACTCCTGATTTTATATCCGAGGTATTCTTTTGCCATCATGCCAGAAGAAATAATATGTTGAGCATTTATTTCATTCAACCCAATATTATGGAATTTTTCAGCCAGCAGTTCAGGGCTTCTGGAGGCATCGTTGGTGAGGATGTAAAATACCCGACCGGTTTCAATAATATATTTGATTGTTTCGATTGCTCCAGGTATCAGCCCGTTGAAATTTTTTAATACGCCATAAGAATCTAAGAATATTACATTATAGTTTTTGATAACTGATTTAAATGGTTGAATTGTCATTTGTTTTAATGGTGAATGGTGAATGGTGAATGGTGAATATCTTTAGGGCACCATTCTTTCGTCTCCATTATTTTACGAACATTAAATTTTGTAAATTTGAAAAAAATATTAATAAATAATGAAACCTTGCAGCCGCTCCCATATTCGACTAATAACTAATAACTAATAACTAATAACTAATAACTAATAACTAATAACTAATAACTAATAACTAATCATACTACTGGACATTAGACTGTAGACAATTAGATCTTAGACTATTTAGAACGAATAACTTTCTAAAAATCAACCACCTATAAACCTGTCGTCGTCTAATATCTATTGTCTAAATGTCTAATGTCCAGTAGTATGATAACTAATAACTAATTACTAATTACTTAATCACATTCAATAGTTTTTCTGGATTAAATAAATCTATGTTTGGAAAATAAATATCGAATGCCTCTTTCTGCAATTTTGTGGCGTATATTTCATGAAAAAAATAGCGACCATTTTTTATCACATAATTTAGAATAAAAAATCGATAAGCTTCTTTTAAAAACAATATTTCTTTTTCTTCGAGCGGATATGTTTTGTGATAGTGTTTCAAAAAAAGTAAAAAACGTTCTTCCATCAATTGCGTGATAGTATAGCTGAAAACACTCCGGTCGCCAATGTCAGAAACTACTCGGCTGAAGAAATAAAAATCCATCATGCGGTTACTCATCCTAAACCAATCATAATCCCATCTGGAATATAATTTTATATTGGGCGTTACCGAAAAATTTCCGATGTTCCAATCCACAAAAACAGGAATGACTTCAAAACTACGGACATCCAGTTTGTCAATATTTTCCAAAAATATGATAGACTGACGTTTTATCTCATCGAGGTTTGTGCGGTGTTCGTACTTTCCTTCGTCTGTATCCAATATTTCCAGTAAATGCTTGATATCCCAGCTCAATGTTTTTGAAGATGGCGGTAATGTATGCCTGATGATGTTGCATGTTTTATGAAAATTAGCGACATCTTTGGCCAGTTTTATTATTTGACTTTCGTTAAGTCTTTTTGGTAGTAATTGCACCATCCTGACCGGTAAATAAAACACTACCCAGGCATCAATCAAACTAGTTGTTACCCGATGGATAAACAACTGGCGACCCTTCATCAGCGACCTGGCCAAAAAATTGTCAAAAGGCGCTGGCAAGTTGTTGCTCAGTGCATTAATAATAGTGTGGTCTTCTACAAAGTGTTCGTATTTTCCAAAATATGACAGCTTGGCGATGACCCATCCTCCATCTGCCAATACCACTTTGTACACGTGGTTGGTGGAGACCTTTGCGCTGATGTCATCTACTGAGACGATATCCCGGGAGGCATCGTAAGCCATCCAGGCGTATTTGATTATGGTAAGGAAATCTATGTGGGCCATTTTAGGAAGTCCTTGGTTCGGCAGCAAATGTCGTAATTTTAGTTGCTAAGGATCGTGTAAAGCATAACTTATACCATTTGACTGATTCTTTTGCCCTTATTTTTTCACTTTGAAAATAGTCATTATATCAACATAACTCCCATTCCCAAAGCAAAAACTAAAACCAAAATAACCTACCCAAACTGTTATAACTTATTTTTTACACGATCCTAAATTTCTTTTCTTGGACAAAGCAGCTTTACTTTGAGGCCACCTTTTGGAATTTAGGCCATCCAAACCCTATCCCGTTTTTCCGTAATTTTTAAATCAAAACAAATGAATAAGTTATTTTTTTTCTTGAGCTTGATTACTGCTTCAACATTTTTTTCATGTGGTGGATCAGAAACGGATTCGAGTTCCGGGACAGAGACTGTTACCAATAGCCCTCAAAAACAAACAGCAGCACTCTCGCAAGAAAACAGGAAATTATTTTATCAAACCTTAAATATAAGGACGATCAGCTACCGCAAACAATTGCAATTATTGCAGGCCGATGGTCAAATTGAACCTATCGGTGCAGCCATTGAGCTTTTGTCGAACCCAGCATTTGATACGGATGCTTATGGGAATCTATTTACAGCTTTGTTCGATGCTATTAAAAACAATAATGAGGCAGCGGCCCAAAACCCTTATCGGCAGGCATTGACGATCATGTGCCACAGCTATCTCGATAAATTGGTTGGCAACAACACCAATGGCCTTAATGAGCAAGAAATAAATTCACTTACTGAATTTGTACAGGAAATAATTAACGCTGGTATTGAGCCTTCTGCCATTGTAGAAGCATGGAATGGCAGCAAATTGGAAGAGGTAAGAGAATTGCCCGCAATTGAAAGTATAGAAGATATATTTCAAAAATAATTTAATTGTTCCCTCAGCCCTAACTTCATAAGTTGGATTTCAAGATTTCCTAACGTTTAGATTAAATTTTATTTAATCCGATTCTTTAGTTTGAAGAGGCAACCTATTTGAGTATATAATTGCCCGATCAAAAAATCTATATTTATGAAAATGACCAAAATCGCTTTTTCCGTTTTTTCCTTTTCCCTTCTCATTTCAAACCTTTTCGCCCATAAATAGAATTTGCACAAAACCTCTTATGGTGCAGTAGATAATTCTGTATTTTGCATTTTCGTTAATTCAACTTCCTGAAAGCTCCGAGCTTTCAGGAAGTTATTTTAGTTTTATTCTAAAAACGCTTTGATAAGTCAAATGATTAATTTTAACGGCCAGATCGTTTCTTCCAAACAGCCAGTATTTACTGGCCACAATAGGGCTTTTAGGTACGGTGACGGATTATTTGAAAGCATTAGGATGTTCAATGGCAAAATGCCTTTTTTGAAATATCATTGCCAGCGTCTATTCAAAGGCATGACGGCTTTGAAAATAGAAATTCCTACCAATTATTCACTCGACTTCTTTAAAAATGAAATAATAAAAACCATTAAAGATTGCAAATCTAACAATCATCGAATTCGGCTCACTGTTTTCCGGTCTGGCAACGGTTTATATACACCACATAATAATAACCCAACATTTCTTATAGAGTGGCAAGAATTGCCTTCCAGTAAATTTAATTGGAATAAAAAAGGATTATCGGTTGGCTTATTCGACGATATTAAAATAAACCCTTCTCCGATTTCTTGCTTTAAATCCTGTAGTGCCCTCCCTTATGTTATGGCCAATATTCATAAAAAAGAAAATAGGTGGGACGATGTGTTATTGATTAATCACATAGGAAGTATCGTTAGTGGTGGGAGTTCCAATATATTTTTATTAAAAAATAATACTTTATTGTCACCTCCAACTTCTGATGGGTGTGTGGCAGGCACGATGCGAAAAGTTGTTTTTAAATTGGGAGATAAATTAAATATAGAAACAGAAAAGCGTTCGTTTTCAATTGGTGAATTAGCAGGTGCAGATGAAATATTCCTAACAAATGCCCCCCAAGGAATAAGGTGGGTCGAGAATGTGATCGGAGTGAAAACGGAGTTTAAGAATAAACGGAGTTATAAAATATTTGAAGCGTTGCAAGAGCTTGTTTGAAACTTTCTATAACAGTCTATTGATAACCAGTATTATTGGCTGGATCGATTGTGCCAATGAGACTGATTTCCGAAATTTCAGCGGATACAGGGCAGAAGCAGAGCCTATCCCTCCCGATTGGTTCGTAGCGGATTTCGGAAATCTAAGACGGGACTACTTGAAAATTAATCCATATCTTAAGATTTTCTATTGCTTGATCCAAGTTCGTGTGATACTTCTCCCGCCCGCCGTTAAGCGAACAAAATAAGCCCCAGGTGGCAGATCGTCCAGTTGGTAGTTTCCCTGAAACATGGTATTGCTTTTTTCTTCTTTGAAATGACGGAGCCGTTGCCCTGAACTGGAGATAATGGAAATTTCAATAGGGCCGAGATAGGGGCTTCCAAAATTAATGGACAGGTCATTGTTGCTGGGGTTTGGGTATATGGAAAGGTCACCCAAGAAACGGACATTGACATCTGTTATTCCAGAATCTAAAAGCAGGGAAATGAGTGTAAAATCACTGTTTTTGCTATCGTAATCCGTACCAAATAATGCAATGTTTGCATTGTCTATAATTTCAGCGTCAAAAATAGTTGTTCCTGTTTCTGGTTCAGAATTTTGATACCATTGCAATTCTCCCTCACTATTGGTTTTTAATATTTGAATAAAACCATCAGCATTTACGGAAATAATGAATAGGCTGTCAGAAGCAATATTTAAAACAGGATAACTATACTCATCAACACCTAAATTGAAAAATTGTGACCAAATCAATTCAGCATCATTGTTCAACCTTACTAAATACAATGAATGATCGGGGTCGCCAAATAGGATTCCAGTTGCAATAAAATCACCGCTGCCTAATTGTTTAATTGAATACATACGACCCCATGAAGAAGAACTGCCAATATCTATACTTTTATAATAGATAGTATTTCCGTCGGAGTCACATTTATAAATAACACCGTCAAAATAAGTCAAATTTTGACCTACAGAAACAAAATTTCCGTCAGCAGACAATATGGCATCTTCAATTTTCAATGATTGATGGTTAGATTCCGATAAAAAATTTCCATCACTATCAAATTTCAGGACATACTGTCCTCCAAACCAAGAATATGCCACCATTATGCTGCCATCGTTCAGTTCAACGGACGGTGTCCAAGAATACCACTCAGAACCGACATTATAAGATGATTCCCAAACCAAGGCACCTTCGCTATCAATTTTTTTCAGCAAAAGATTATTAAATGGTTGTTCCATTCCAGATAAAATAAAACCATTTTCAGCAGTCCGGGTGATGTTTTTTAACAGGTCAGTATTTAAACCTCCATAATTCGATTCCCAAACTACCTCGCCGCTTGCATCCGTTTTGATAACATAAAAATCATTTTTCTTTCCCACGAAAGATGCTTCTCCAGCCAGTACATATCCTCCGTCAACATCTTTGACAAAGTTATAGCTAGTTTCATTTCCACTCGGGAGAAAATCACCTATACCTTTTTGTGAAATTATATCAAGAGTCATATCCATGATTGCCATGCCTCCATCAGTGCCATTATCAGGATTTGCAAATACCCCCACCAAAGCAAATTTTGAGTCAAACAACACACCATCTTTAAATGATTTCACAATGTTATTGAAAAAGGTTTCGGCTTCCAGCAAATCTCCAGATTCACTGTGAACAGTTATTCCAGATAGATGTATGCTGGCTATTCGGCCATCAGGTAATTCGATTAGTACGGCATTATAACTATTATATGAATCAGACCCTTGAACTTGCCATATCAACTCACCCGTGTAATCTATTTTGGTCAACACCTGTTTATAGTCTGATGTTCCCGATAAAACAATGCCGCCAGAATTATTTAAATCTGTTATGCCATTAGGTGAAAGAGTAGAATTAGGAGTGCTCTGGAAGTTTATGATTTCTTTTTCCCAGATTAAATTTCCGTCAATATCCAAATTGAACACATGGGCAGAGGCATTTTTCGATCCGAACAAAAAAATGTCATCTGTCCCTACCATGGAAATATCTGTCAAACAATCAAATGTATCATAAGACCATAATATATTTCCGAATTCATCTATCCTAAGAATGGAATAAATAGAAGCATTTCCATTGTAATTATAGGTGCCTCTAAGGAGTGCAATACAACCATTGTCTGGACTCGGAATTATTTTAGTAATAAACTCACTGGTGGTGTCAGTCCCTAAGTTAATGTTCCATAATAAATTGAAGTTACCGTCCAACTTCATTATCTGGCCATCAATATTTTGAGATAGATTTGCGAAATTTTGGCCTCCTAACAAATAAGAATTATCAATCGTCTTTGCCATGACCCAGAGGTTGTTGTAATTTGAATCGCCAAACTCCTTTTCCCACTCCTCATTCCCCAACGAGTCCGTCTTCACGATCCAAAAATCATTGCCATTCCCATTGGTAGCCCCATTCGTGCCTCCCAATAAATAGCCACCATCAGCCATCGGGACAATAGCCCTTATTTCCTGAAAGGTGCTGGGCCTTCCATAGAATTTCTGAAACCCAATTTGTGAAAAGATGAATAAAGGCAAGGCGATGCCTGTGGCAAGTAGGATAGTTTTTTTCATATAGCTCTATATTGTAAAAAAATAAACGTTCAAATATACTTAAGTAGGTGAACTCAAATAATCGACACTTTTGGCGGCCTCTTTTTCCGCCATACTTTGTTAAAAAAAATGACCGTAGCTATGGCTATGCTAATTTTTTTTGCCTTGTCTGACGAAAAAACCTGCCTGCCGGTAGGCAG